>NZ_JBEXPH010000251.1:0-10012 GCF_040611955.1 Streptomyces sp. NPDC006510
GGCGGCCGCCGATCCGGCCGGTCTGGAACGGCAGCAGCGCCGCGTGGCCGAGCCTGGCGTGGGCGCGGCCGGGAGTGCGGGGCGAGAGCTGCCCGGAGTCGGGGGCGTCGATGATGTCGCGGCTCTCGCTGGTGTCGGTGGTGCGCAGCGCGATCCGCAGGTTGGTGTTGGCGCGGATGTCGGCGGTGACGGCGCCGGAGGGCCGTTGGGTGGCGAGGATCAGGTGAATGCCGAGGGAGCGGCCCCGCTGGGCGATGTTGACGAGTCCGGAGACGAAGTCGGGGAGTTCTCGCACCATCGACGCGAACTCGTCGATGACGAGGACGAGCCGGGCCATGGGTGCGAGTTCGGGGCGGCGGGTGCGCTTGTCGGTGTAGTCGTCGATGTCCTTGGCCCCGGCGTCCGCGAGGATGTGTTCGCGTCGCTTCAGTTCGGCGCCGAGGGACACCAGGGCCCGCCCCACGAGGTGGGTGTCCAGGTCGGTGACCATGCCGACGGTGTGCGGCAGGTCCTCGCACTCGGCGAAGGCGCTGCCGCCCTTGTAGTCGACGAGGACGAAGTTCAGCTCGTCCGGCCGGTTGGCGACGGCGAGGCTCGCCACCAGGGACTGGAGCAGTTCGGACTTGCCGGATCCGGTGGTGCCCGCGATCAGGCCGTGCGGCCCGTCGGCGGCCAGGTCGACGGCGAACGGACCGTCCACGCCCTCGCCGAGCACGGCGCGGGTGCTGCGGGCGGCGATCACCCAGCGCGCGGCGACGGCGTCGGGCGTGGGCGGTTCGAGACCGAGTACGTCGAGGAGCCGGGCGGAGGCGGGCAGCAGGCTCTCGTCGGCGTCGTCGCCAACGTCCCGGATCGGCGCGAGCGCGCGGGCCACGCCCACGCACCAGGAGCGGGTCGGCGCGTCCATGCGGACCTCGTCGACGGGGTCGGCGTTGTCCTGCTCGGCGCGCAGCCACTTCGGCCCGGCCACGGCCACGGCGCGGCACTCCTCGGGCAGGAGCCGGGCCTCGTCGTCCACGCACAGTGCGTACACGCCGACGGCCGGCCCGTCGCGGAGGATCTGGATGACGCCGGGCAGGGAGCGCAGTCTCCGGGCGCCGTCGAGGACGACCAGGACGTCGGGCTCGCCCACGGCTCCGCCGCGCGGCGCCCGGTCGCCGGCCGCCTGCCGGGCGGCGATCACGGTGGTGAGTTCGGCGATGCGGCGGCCCACGGACTCGGCGCTCGCGCCGACCAGGGAGATGGTGTCCTCGCCGAGCGGCGCGCAGTGCGGCAGCCAGTGCACCCAGGACCAGCGGTCCGCGCCGCCCGTGCCGGACAGTACGCAGATCCGCAGGTCGGAGGGGCTGTGCAGGACGGCGGCCTGGGCGATCAGCCAGCGCACCAGCGGCTCGGCGGTGTCGCCTCCGGCGACGCCCATGACGCCCGAGGCGCGCAGCGGCACGGTCACGGGCACGGCATGTGTGGTGCGGTCGACCCTGCGGCGGTGTTCCGGCTCGGCGGGGTCCTGGAGCTCCACGTAGGCGGGGCGGTCGGCGACGCCGAGCCGCATCAGCAGGAAGTCGTCGTCGCGCCAGCGGCGCTCCCACAGCCGCTGCCGCGGGCCGGTGGCGATCAGGAGGGCCGACGCCGGGTCCGGGGCGGCGAGGCGGCGGGCGTGCTGTTCGGCGAGCACCGCCTCGTCCACGTCCTGTTCCAGGACGGCCTTCTTCTCCTCGTACTCCTTGAGCTGGTCCTCGTAACTCTCCTTGCCGCGGCGCTTGTTGGAGAACTGGGAGACGAGGGCGACGACCGGGGAGAGGACACCGAAGATCAGGAACCTGGGGTTGTTGAAGATGACGAACGAGACGCCGGCCATCATCAACGGCGCGAAGATCAGCATGAGCTGGAGCTTGTTGCGGGTGGGTTTGGCGGGCGGTACGGGAAGTTGGAAGCGATTGTTGACGGGCGGGGGCAGCAGCCGGGGCGGCCGGTTGTAGTCGAGCCCCACGCCGTCGTCGGAGGGCTGGAGGGCGGCGTCGGGCACGGTGGGCGCGGCCAGTTCGAGCAGGGCCGGGCCGACGGTGAGGACGCCGCCGAGCGGCCATTGCGTCCAGTCCCGCGCCTCGGTGCCGTCCCGTGTGACGCCGTCCTGGTCGACGGAGCGTACGGTCGCGGTGCCATCGGCGTGCACCTTCAGACGCGCCGCGGTCTTCGCGAGCCCTTCGGCGCGGAGCTGGATGCGGCAGGACGCGGCGGAGCCGATCTCGTAGTCGCCGGGCGACAGCCGGAACACCAGCCCGGCGTCGGCGCCGCCGATGCCGCGCAGTTCCACGACGCCGTCCGGCTCCGGACCCGCCTCGGGTGCGGGAGCGTCCAGGGACAGCAGGCTGCCGGAGCGCAGGGCGGCGGCGGCCATCGGCTGGTCGGCGGGCAGCGGGGTGGCCCCGTGGTACAGGACGGGCGGTGTGTCCGGGGTGCCGCCGCGCAACCGCCGGTGCAGTTGCTCGGCGAGTTCGCCCGCGGGGGCCTCGGGGTCGGCCTCGATCATGATGTCCGCGGTCTGACCCTGCTCCGGGTCGACGGCGGTGACGGTCAGACGCATCGTCAGTGCTCCTTGGGCACGGGGGTCACCAGGTTGTGCGGGACATCGGCCGGCCGGACCGGAGAGGGGGCCGGCCCGGCCGATGTCCGGGCGGGGTCACTTGCGGAGGCTGGAACCCATCTCGGAGTCGAACTGGGTCATGCCCTCGCCGTACTTCTTGATGTACTCGGAGATGCCCGTGAGGCCCTCGGTGACCTTGCCGTAGTTGTCCGTGTACTCCTGCACGAAGGGCTGGAAGTCGTTCCTCGCCGACGGGGTGTTGTAGCCGTCGGCGGTGAGCGCGTCCAGGTCGGCCTTGATCTTGTTGAGCTGGGCGACCGCGATCTCGTATTCGTTCATGGTCTGCGTGGCGGCGGCGCTGGTCTTCTCGTCGTTGACGATGTAATCGGCCATCGGAATGTCTCCTGTTTCCAAGTCGTTGGTGTGGACGGTTGTTTCATGGACCATTTCGTGGACCCGCGCCCTACACACGACGGGTGCGGCCATTCGGTTCAGACTTTGATGGGGACTTCTTCGGGCGGATTCGCCAATTCGGTGTCCTGGTTGGAGTTGACCGCTCCGATGGTTTTCGTGGGAAGCGAGGCGAGCGGCACCTCGGGGCCCTTGGTCTTGAATCCGTGGTCGTTCTCGACCTTCTTGCCGGCCAGCGAATTGCCCACGCCGTAGCCGAGTTTGATGCCCGCATTCTCCAGGGTGGTCTGCGCGTCGGCGCCCTTGGCACCCACTTCGTAACCGACGCTGACGGCCTGGCCGACGGCGCCCTTGAGGATGCTGGTGAGGGCCTCGTAGCCGTATTCGTGGAGCTCGGTGACGGAGGTGGGGCCGCCCGCGTAGGCGTGGTAGTCGTGGATCGCGGTGTGCTGCTCGTTGAAGGAGCCGTTGGCGTCGATCTCGGTGAGGGTCTTGCCGTTGGCGTCCTTCACCTGCACGGAACCGTTGTTGTTGACCTTGACGTCGAACGTGACCGGGTTGCCGTTGTTGTCGGTCGTGGTGACCGTGCCCTCCACGCCGTCCTTGGTGACGGTGAACGTGGTGTTCTCACCGCCGGCGGTGTTGCTGAACGAGGTGGTGCCGTCCGGGTTCTGCGTGATGGTGACGTTGCCCGCCTGGTCGGTGGTGGTGGCGGCGCCGTTTGCGAAAGTGGTGGTGGCGCCGCCGCCGCCGGCTGGGGTGACGACGGGCGCCGCTCCCGGCCCGCCGGTCACGGTGGTGTTGTTGCTGAAGGTGACCTGCGGGGGTCCGGCGGGCCCCTCCTGTCCTGCTCCGGGTTGCGCCTGAGCCACGCCGGGCCCGGTGAGGGTGCCGTCCGGTCCGACGGTGACCGTGTCGCCGGGCTGGTTGCTGCCGGGCACGGACACGTCGAAGGTGCCGTCGCCGTTGGCCTTCACGTCGAACGGGCCGCCGTGGACGGTGGAGGCGCCCTTGCCGCCGACCGGGATGTCCGCGGAGGGACCGCCGCCGTTGCCGCCGACCGTGAAGGTCTCGGGGCCCGGCGCGGGGTCACGGTTGAAGGGGTTGTGCGGGCCGTCCAGGATGTCGGACTTCTGGCCCGGCGTACCGGCGTTCTCCACGTCGCCGGGGCTCTTGCCGAACGTGGTGTTGTTGGTGTCCACGCTGGTGTTGCCGCCGAAGAAGCCGTCGTGGTGGACGACGGGGCCGCCTCCGGGCGTGGGCACGGTGATGCCGCTGTTGCCGTCGCCGGTGACCGTGCTGATGGAGGTCTCGCCGGGGTTGTTGCCGATGGGGTGGCCCGCCGTGTCGATCGGAAGGTTGGTGACCGGGTCGACGTGGGTGCCGGAGGGGCCGAGGCCGGTGACGCCGCCGGGTGCGAAGGTGCCGGTGGCCGGTCCGTACGTGACGGAGAACTCGCCGTCGGGTCCGCCCGCGTTCGGGCCGTGCACGACGGTGCTGCCGGGCTCATGCACCGGGTCGGCACCGTGCGTGGTGATCGTGGGCCCGTCCGGGCCGTTGGACAGGGTGTTCTGGCCGCCGGTCATCTCCGGTGAGCCGAACAGGCCCCAGCCCTCCTGCTGAGGGGTGTTCACCGTCACCTGGGTGTTGGTGCCGGTGATGCCGGCGCCGCTCGGCGAGTTGTTGACCGTGGCCTGGCCGTTGTTGTCGACGGTGTGGCTGACGCCGGAGTCGTGGTGGACGGTGGTGGTGGCCGGGCCGGTGCCGTCGTTGCCGATGGTGGTCGTGAACCCGTCGTTGCTGAATGTGGTGGTCTGCCCGTCCGTCGAGAGGGTGGCGCCGTTGGCGTTGGTGATCGTGCTGGGGGCCGGTGCGGGCGCCGGACCGCCGCCCGCGGGGTTCGGGCGCGGCGGCACCTTCGCCTCGGCCCCGTCGGGGGTCTGTGTGGTGATCGTGCCGTCGGGGCCCGAGTTGACGGTCGTGGGCGGACCGCCGGGTGCCTGGTGGTGGGTGAAGGTGACATCGCCGCCCGGGTTGACCGTGGTGTTGACGCCCTGGGTGTTGACGCCGTTGGTGCCGACATCGGCCTGCGCACCGGCGGCTGAGGTGTCGGTGAAGGTGGCCACGGGGTTGTTGTTGGCGTCGGTGTTGGCGGTGATGGTGACCGGGCCGTTGGTGACGGTGCCGGTGTTGTCCACGCTGAAGTTGCCGTTGCTGTCGGCGGCGGTGGTGCCGTTCGCCCCGGTGGTAACGGTGCTGTTGGGGCCCGCCGGGGCGTTGTTGCTGATGGTGCCGTCGTTGTTGATCGTGCTGTTCGCGGTGTTGCTGCCGTTGACGTCCGTCTGGGCGCCGTTCCCCGTCAGGGTGGTGCTGCTGCCGCCGGAGGTGGTGACCTGCGTCGGGTCGCCTCCGTCGGCCGGTTTGACGGTGACCGAGGCGGGCCCGCCCTGCGGTCCGACCGTGGTCGGGCCGTTTCCGCCCGTACTCACCGACGTACCGTTCTGACTGACGGTCGTGACACCGTCCGGGCCCTGATTGACCTGGACCGGGTTGATGGTGCCCACGCTGCCGCTGATGCCGTTCGGGCCGTGACTCGCCTGGATCGGGCCATTGCTGACGGTCGTGGTGCCGCTGTTGTCGACCGTCACCGTGGTGTTGTCCGGACCGCCCGTGTTGACCGTCTGGCTGCCGACTACGGCGGGCGCGGACTTGGTGACGGTGCCGTCGTCGTGGACGCTGGTGGTGCTGCCGTCGGCCGTGGTGACCTGGGCGGGGTCGCCGCCCGACGGCGGTTTGACGGTGACCGAGGCGGGCCCGCCCTGCGGTCCGACCGTGGTCGGGCCGTTTCCGCCCGTACTCACCGACGTACCGTTCTGACTGACGGTCGTGACACCGTTCGGCCCCTGGCTGACCTGGACCGGGTTGGCGGTGCCCACGCTGCCGCCGATGCCGTTCGGGCCATGACTCGCCTGGATCGGACCATTGCTGACGGTCGTGGTGCCGCTGTTGTCGACCGTCACCGTGGCGCCGTTCGGGCCGTGGACGGTGACCGAGTGGCCGCCGCCGTTGTCCACGGAGATGGTGGTGTTGCCCGCGTTCACCGGATTTCCGGGGGTCGGCTGCGGCACGGCCGGCGGGACCGGGTTGCCCTGCGCGTCGTTGGCCGTGATGGTGCCGTCGGGAGCGACGTGGATCTCCTGGTTGCCGTGCGCGATGCTCGCCGAGCCGTCGTTGTTGACCGTGGTCGAGCCGCCGATGGTGACGCCGTCCGCGCCGTGGCTGATCCCGTCGACGTGAAACTTGCCGTTGGGGTTGATGGTGAACGTCGTTCCGTCCGGGGCGCTGAACTTGATGTCGAGCGGCGAGAAGTCGACCTTGCCGCCGGGGCCCGTGGCCGTACCGCCGCCGTTGCCGTCCGTGGTGATCCCGTTGACGGTGACGCCGCCGTCCGGGCCCGCCGAGACCTGTGGCTGGCCGCCGGGCGGGGCCACGTCGAGGCCGCCGCCGGGCTTGGTGGTGACGGCGGTGCCGTCGGGGCCGTTGAAGGTGACCGGGGCGACGCCGTTCGGGCCCACGGCGATGTCCCCGTTGGGGTTGACCGTGACCGGCGGCTGGGTGCCGGAGGGGTTCAGGTCGAACTGTCCCTGCGGGTTGACGGTGACCGTTCCGCCGTCGGGCGTGCTGAACTTGATGTCCACGGGCGAGAACTCCACGTTCCCCCCGCCGCCGGTGGCCGTACCGCCGCCACCGCCGTCGGTCTTGATATTGCCGGTGGTGATGCCACCGTCCGGGCCGACCGAGACCTGCGGCTGGCCGCCGGGCGGGGTCACGTCGAGCGAGTTGCCCGGACCGTTGAACTGCACCGTGTCGGGGGTGGGGCCGCCGGTGGTCACCGTGAACCCCGTGTTGTCGAGCGTGGTGGCGGGGCCGCCCGGCGTGGTGATGGTGGCGCCGCCGCCCGGGGGAATGCTGGTGTTCACGTTGGTGTCGGTGAAGGTGACCGGGCCGCCCGCGTTGGCCGGGGGCAGGTTGACGTTCTGGCCGCCGCCGTCGCCGTTGACGACGCTCACGTTGCCGTTGTTGCCGACGTCGGCCTGCGTGCCGTCCGGCAGGGCGAATCCGCCCCCGGGGTTCCCCGCGTTGCCGTTGAGCGTGGTGTTGCCGAAGTTGATGTCGACATTGCCGTCGGCGGGGTTGTGGGTCGCCACCGGCTGCCCCGCCGGGGGGCCGTTGAAGACCGAGTTGACGCCGTTCGTGTTGTCCGTGGTGAGCCCGCCACCGCCCACCGTCGTGGAGCCGCCGTTGTCGGTCAGGGTGAGGCCGTTCGGGGTGGAGACCGTGTTGTTGTTCACGGTGAACTCCGTTGTGGGACCACCGCCGTCACCGCCGGGCGAGCTGAACGTCGTGGCACCGTCCGGCCCCTTGGAGACCTCGCCGAACGACCCCGAGGTCGTGAAGCCGCCGTTCGGGCCCAGCTCCGTGGAGAGCGCGGGCTTCTCCGACTGCGCGGGCGCGAACTCGCCACCGAGCCCGCCGATGATCTTCTCCTTCGTGGTCGGGCCCTGAATGGGGGTGTCGATCGTCGTCGTGGCGCCGTTGGAGGTGATGACGTCGCCGTCCGGGCTCTTGATGGTGTTCGTGCCGTTCGCGGTCGTCGAGGTGAACCCGTCGGGTGTCGTGGTGGTCGTCGACGTCTGGGGCGCCGGGACTCCGAAGGGCAGGTCGTCGGGGGCCTGGACCTGGTCGGCCTTGGGACCGGGCGGGGTGATCTTCGACTCGGTCTTCGCACCGTCCGGGGTCGTGACCTTCGTCTTGACCTCGCCCGTGGCGGGGTCCGACTTGGTCGTGCCGTTGATGCCGTGGAAGCCGGTCTTCTGCGCGCCCTTGGTGTCGGAGAACAGGACGTTGGTGGGTTTGAACTTGCCGTCGACGACACCGAGGCTGTTCACGGAAAACGCCTTGTCGATGTTGCTCTTGAACTTGCCCTTGGTGGTGAAGGCGTCCTTGATGCTGGTGGCGAACTTCGTCCCGCCGAACAGCGTGAGGGCACCGGCCGTGGCGGCGCCGAGCGCGGCGCCCGTGGCGGCCGAGGCCGCGTCGAACTTCTTCCCGTCGAACGCCGCCGTGATCCCGCTCGCCAGGAAGCCGAGGGAGAACTCGGTGGTCACATCGATCGCGAACTTGGCGCCGAGGGCCAGACCGGGGGACGTCTTGAGACCCACGAGCCCCTTGGCCAGCGGGTCGATGATCTTGCGGACGAACGTCGAGTTCTTCAGGGCCGCCGAGACCGCCCCGGAAGCCGTCCCGACGCCCTTGCCCACCTTGGCCAGGAACGGCGCGAACTTCGCCAGCTTGCCCGCCGCCCCGACGATCTTCCCGAGCCCGCCGAGCAGCACACCACCGGGCACCAGGGTGAGCAGGCCGATGATGATCTCACCGGCGTCGATCTTGCCCTGCGACACCATCCGGATCACCGACACGGCGAACAGGATCGCGCCCAGGATGAGACCCACGACCGGGAAGAACACGGCGACGATGCCGATGATGACACCGGCGATGATCTCCACCAGCGGGTTGTCCGCGAGGAAGTCACCGAACTTCTTAACGAAGTCCCGTGCAGGGATGGCCTGTTCGGCGGCGTCATCGAGGATGACCGTGGCCTTGTTGGACCCGTCCTCGCGCATCCGCTGCGCCGCGCGGCCGAGCTCCTCGGCGGCGGACAGCGCCTCCTTCGCGGCGTTCACCTCGCCCTGCTGCGTCTGGTGGGTCTCGGCCTGCTCCGGGGTGGCGTCCGCCGCGAGGGCCGGGACCTCCGTCTTCGCGGTGGCGGCGACCTCCTGGCCCTGGTCGATGGCCCGGTCCAGCAGGTCCTGGGCGCTGGTCAGGGTGTTCGCGTACTCGTCGTAGGCGCCCGCGGCGGTGCGGAAGGAGTCCCTGGTCTTCTCCAGGAGCCCCGGCAGGTCCTTGGTGATCCGTGTCTTCAGGGCGTCCATCGCCTGGCCCTTGCCGCGGCGCAGCGCCCCGTCGTCGCGCAGCAGGTCGACCGCCTCGCCCGCCCCGTCGCCCAGCTCCTGATAGGTCCTGGCCAGTGTTCTGATCGCCTCCGGGTTCCCGGGGGTCGGGTCCTCCCCGAACCCGAGCACCTCCCAGCCCGTGGAGTGCCGACGCGCCATTTCCAACTCCTCCCGGCTACACGCCCGTTCGGCACCTCCTAACGGGGCGGTCGACGTTTCGGTTCAGCTCGTTGAACCGACCCGGGGCTCGGCGCGTGTGACGGCCGACGCATCAGCAGTGCGCGTCACCAGGCCCCGTACGGAGGAGGACGAGAAAGATGCGCGACGCCCCGAGGACGACGAACGAAGCGCGGCGGCCGGCGCCGTGGCGCACGACGGCACGGGTGACGGCGGTGTGCGGCCTGGTGGCCGTCACCTGGCTGGCGCTGCCCGCACCGGCGCAGGCGTTGGGATCCGTACGGGCTCCCGATTCCGTACGGGCTCTGGACTCCGCACCGGCATTGGCGGCCGTGCGGATGCAGCCTTCCCGGGCGCTGCGGGCCGACGAGGTGACGAAGTACTACGTGGTCAAGTCCGCGCAGGAGAACGGCGGCGAGCAGGAGACGCTGTTCGGGATCGCGCAGCGCACCCTGGGCGACGGCGACCGGTTCGAGGAGATCCTGGTACTCAACAGCGGGCGTCAGCTGCCGGACGGTTCGGCCTTCGTGAGCCCCGACCAGCTGACCCCGGGCTTCCCGCTGATCCTGCCGGAGGATGCGGACGGGCCCGGCGTGGAGTTCGGTGTCCTGCCCGAGGAGAACGCCGACGCGGCGAAGCCTCCCGCACGGAGCGCCTCCCCCGCGCCCCGTGCCGCGGCCGGCCGGGGCTCGGGACAGTTCGCCGGGCTCGGCGACCGGCTCGGGTCGCCGTGGCTGATCGGGGGTGTCGCCGGCGCCGCCGTGCTCACCGTGGTGATCGTCGCGCGGCGTCCGATCGGCCGGGCCGTGCGCGCCACCGGCTCCGG
>NZ_JBEXPH010000252.1:0-10000 GCF_040611955.1 Streptomyces sp. NPDC006510
CTGCTGTGCGACGCCGGCGGCGGGGCCTGGATCGGCCGGGCCGGACTTGATGCGGCCATGCGTGCCCATGACGGGCGGCGCGGCGGATCCGCCGCGCTGCTGTCCCGGCTGGAGGCGGTGTTCGGGCCCGCGCCGGAGCTGCCCGGGCTGCTCTATCCGCGTACCGACCGGCCTGCCGTACTGGCCTCGTTCGCACCCGAGGTCGCCGCGTGCGCCGGGCACGATCCGGTCGCCGCGGGCATTCTGCGCGAGGCGGCGGCACATGTCGCGGAGGCGGCCGCGGCGGTGTGCCCGAAGGCGGGGGCCGACGACGAGCCGTGCGAAGTGGCGCTGACGGGTGGCCTGTTCCGGATGGGCGATCCGCTGCTGGTGCCGCTGCGCGAGGAGCTGTCCCGGCAGCTTCCGCAGGCACGGGCGGTCCCCGGTTCGGGTGATCCATTGACGGGTGCGCTGTCCATCGCTCGGGCGTTGGCGACCGGGGATCTGCGACTGCCCCGCCATCCGACGCTGCTCTGGGTGCCTGGTGACGGGCCTGAGCAGCGGCCCGAATAGGCACCGACAGAGCAGGACAGTCGACCGGTAAGCCGCTCATCGGATATAACCGGACAGATAACGCCTGCCTGGGCCCTCCCCGAACAGAGTCGCACCCAAAACCAGTAGCATGCGGCGCCATGAGCACCCCCACTGGGCCCGCTTCCGGCCTGCCTGTACGAATGCCGCGACCTCGCCAGTCCGGACGGCACCGCCGCCCGGAGCCCGTGGTCGCACCCGAGGGCGCTGCAGCGCTCGTTCTCGCCGTTCCCGGTCCCCCCTCCCCGGCCGCGCGCAGTCTGGCCGAAGAGGTGATCAGCATCGCCCGTTCGGAGCTGCCCGGCCTCAACGCCCGGATCGGCTACCTCGACGGCGACGACGCCGAGTACCCGACGCTCTCCGCCGTGCTCACCCACTGCGCCACCGAGCGCGTGGCGCGCTTCGAGCAGGCGCAGGCCGCGGGCCGTGAGGTCGCCGAGCCCGAGGGGCCGTCCGCCGTCGTCGTGCCGCTGCTCGCGGGGCCGGACAGCGCCCTGATCCGGCGGATACGACAGGCCGTGATGGACAGCGGTACGCAGGTCGAGCTGACCGATGTACTCGGCCCGCACCCGCTGCTCGCCGAGGCGCTGCACGTGCGGCTCTCCGAGGCCGGTCTGGCCCGCGCCGACCGTGCCAGGCTCTTCACGGTGGCCACGGCCGCCGACGGCATCGTGCTGGCCACGGTGGGGGGCGACGAGGCGGTGCAGGCCGCCGGGATCACCGGCATGCTGCTGGCCGCCCGGCTCGCGGTCCCGGTGATGGCCGCGGCGCTCGACGTCGAGGGTTCGGTCGCGTCGATCGCCGAGCAGCTCACGAGCTCCGGCTCCGTGCAGCTCGCGGTGGCCCCGTACCTCGTCGGCCCGGAGGTGGCCGAGGGGCTGCTGGACGCGGCCGCGAAGGAGGCGGGCTGCGCGAGTGCCGAGCCGCTCGGTGCGTACCCGGCGATCGGCAAGCTCGTGCTGTCGATGTACATGACGACGCTCGGTATCACGCCCGTTGCCCCGCAGGGTGCCCAGGCGCACTGACCCGGTGCCGGACGCGCCCGGCGGGCCGTCGGTCCACGATCGCCGGACGGGCCCGGAGAACCGGGCCCGTCCGGCGATCGTGCTGTGCGCGGCGTGGAATCAGCCGAAGACCACGCAGGACGCGGCAGGGGCATCCAGCGAACCCGCGCGGCGCGGAATGCCGGTTGCCGGGTCGACGTCGAACCAGCTGACGTCGCCGGACCGCTCGTTGGCCGCGTACAGCCGGCGGCCGGTGGGATCGAGGGCGAGATCGCGCGGCCAGTTCCCGCCGCAGTCCACGGTCGTGACCAGGGTCGCCTGCTCGCCGGTCGCGTCGAGCGCGAGCACCGAGATGCTGTCGTGCCCCCGGTTGGCGGTCCAGAGGAACCGGCCGTCGTGCGAGACGACCACCTCGGAGGGGTACGTCGCCGGGTCGCCGTCTTCCGTCGTTTCCGCGGGCAGCACCGACGTCTCGCCGACCGGTTCGAGGACGCCCGCGGCGGCGTTCCACCGGCATGCGGTGACGGTCGGTTCGAGTTCGTTCAGGACGTAGGCGTGGCCGCCGGCGGGGTGGAAGGCCAGATGACGCGGGCCGGTGCCCGGCCGCAGGGCCGTCTCACCGTGCAGCCGCAGCGCCCCGGTCGTCGTGTCGAGCGCGCAGATCCGTATGGAGTCGGTCCCGAGGTCCACGCTGAGCACCCAGTTCCCCGACGGATCCGGCAGCACCTGGTGGGCGTGCGGGGCCCGCTGCCGGTCGGCGCGGGGGCCGCTGCCCTCGTGCTGGAGCACGGAGGTGGCCGGGCCGGGGGAACCGTCCGCCCGCACGGGCAGGACGCTCACACTGCCGGAGCCGTAGTTGGCGGTGAGCAGATGGCCGCCCGCAAGCGCGAGATGGGTCGGGCCGTTGCCGTCCACCGGCCGGATCCGGCCGATCGGCTGCGGCACATCGCCGGAGATGTCCAGGGCGGCTGCCGCACCGGGCTCGGTCTCACTGACCGCGTAGAGCGCGCCGCCGCCCGGCCCCGGTCCATGGCCCAGGGCGAGGTACGAGGGGTCGGGGACCGTGTCCGTGGAGCCGAGGACGGTCAGGGCCCCGGTCTCCTGGTCCACGGCCGCGACGGTGATTCCCCGTCCGCCCGCCGAGGTGAACGACCCGATGAATGCCCGTACCGCGCCGTCGTCGCTGCCCACCGCACTGCCAGTCACCGCACTGCCCCTCTCCGCCGACGGATCACGACGGTCCGTACCGTCGCGATCTTCCGGGGCGACGGTAGCAGTCACCCGTCAGGTCCAGACCAGTGCCTCGGCTGCCGGGCCCGCCCACGAGGCCGGTTCACACACCGATCGACGGAGCGCGCGGGTCGCTGTGCAGCGGTGCGGCGAGTTCGGCGAGCGCCCGCTCCAGGCCGTGCAGATGGGCGAGGGCGGGCTCGGCCGCGGCCGCGTACGGCGGGACGCCCGGTACGCCCGCCCGATGTCGCGGGTCGGCGGCCGTCAGGGCCTCCACGGATGCCTCGACCCGCCAGCAGGCGGCGGCGAGGCGGGCGTCGTGGGACGCCTCCGGGTCCGCCGCGACGGAGGCCAGTCCGCGCACCTCGCGTGCGCAGGCGTCCAGCAGGGCGAGCACCTGACCGGCACGGGCCTTGCGGGCGCGCAGCGGGCTGAGCGGGTGGACCAGCGGGGCCAGGGACATCCGCACCCGGCCGAGCAGCGCCTCCAGCTCGGCGATCCGGGGTGCGGGATCGGCGGTCGGGGATCCCGAGAGCCGCGCGGCGGCTTCCGCGGTACAGGCGTGCACACAGCGCAGGGCCCGCTGGATCCACGCGTCGGTGGTGGCGTGCGTGGTGACGGGCAGCACGAGCAGCACCGCGAGCATCGCGCCGAGCGCGCCCACGCCGGTCTCCGTCAGGCGCAGCATGAGCAGGGCGGGGTCCAGCACGCCGAGGAGTCCGTAGAGCGCACCGGCCATCACCGTCACCGAGATCACCATCCAGGTGTAGGAGACCGCGGCGGTGTAGAAGATCCCGAAGACGCCGGCCGCCACGACGACCGCCGTGGGCACGGGCGCTCCGTGCAGCGGAACGACGACGGCCAGGCCGATGGGGATGCCGACCAGTGTGCCCAGGATCCTGCGGAAGCCGCGCACCAGCGTCTCGCCGCGTGAGGCGGTGTTCACGAAGACCCACCAGGTGGCGCCCACGGCCCAGTACCAGCGCTGATCGGAGAGGACGAGCCCCGCCATCAGCGCGAAGGCGGCGCCCGCGGTCGCCTGGATCGCCTGGCGCGTGGTCGCCCGGCCCAGCCCCGTGCCGGTCACCGGGGCGGGTACGACGCCGGCGGGCTGCCGCCGTTCGTAGCACCACAGCGCGAAGCGGACGGTCGACGAGACGAGCAGGGAGAGGGCGACCGCGGAGTACAGCTCGGGCAGCTGGCCGGGCAATGTGTGAAGGAACTGCGTGGTGAAGAAGGCCATGAACGCGAACACGCCGAGCGAGTGGCCCCGCGGCCCCCAGCGCCGGGCGTACACGCCCGCGCCGATGACCGCGAGAAAGGCCACGTCCCGGGCCACCGGGTGGTCGTGCAGAGCGGCGGCGAGGGCGAGTACGGGGAATCCGGCGACGGGCAGCAGGGCCGTGGTGATCGCCTGCCCCCGCACCGTGGTGTCCAGCACAGAGAACAGGGCCAGGAGCGCGGCGAGGCCGCCGGTGATGGCGGCGACGAGGGAGTGGCCGGCCAGACCGCACACCGCGACGGCCAGTCCGATGCCGAGGACGGCCCGGACGCTGCTGCGCAGCCTCAGTCGGCCCGGGTCCGGGGCAACGAACATCCTCTTCAGCACCAAACGCTCCCGCTTCCGCGCACCGGCCCTGCACACCGGCATAAAAAAGGCGCCGCGGAGATCCGCAGCGCCATCGACGGGTACATCACAACATCCTCGCGGCCCATGGCTCAACCCGGGCAGGTGTCACTGAGCCATTGGCACAGTCATCGCCGAGCACGGTGCTCCATCAGTAAGCCAACGGACCGGCAGCCGCGCCGCCCCCGCACCGCGCCTCGCAGCGGCGATCGGCGTCGACGGGAGCGGCGCCCCACTCCCGCCGCGGCCCCCTACTCCTCCCCCGGCAGCGGCACCGGCACCTGCTCGACCGGGGTCAGAAGGTCTGTCAGATGGCGGGCCGAGGCATCCCAGGACCAGGACTCCCGGACCCATTCACGGCCCGCGGCGCCCATCGCCGCCCGGTCGGGGGCGAGGAGTATCCCCGTCAGCGCGTCGGCGACGGCCGCCGGGTCGGTGCCGTCCACGACCCGGCCGGTCCTGCCGTCGAGGACGGTGTCCGGAGCGCCGCCCGAGTCGCCGACGACCACCGGCAGACCGCTCGCCGCCGCCTCCAGGAACACGATCCCGAGCCCCTCCGCCTCCAGGCCGGCCCGCCGGGTGCGGCACGGCATGGCGAAGACGTCCGCCGCGGCGTAGTAGGGCGGTGTATCGGTGTGCGCGACGCCGCCCGCGAAGTGGACGGCTCCCTCGGCGTGCCGCGCCGCCAGTTTGCGCAGCCGGGCCTCGTCGGGCCCCTGGCCGACCACCACCAGCTCGGCGTCGGGCACCTTGCTCCGGATCAGCGGCAGGGCCCGTATGAGCATGTCCTGGCCCTTGCGGGGAACGAGCCTGGCCACGCACAGGATGACGCGCTTGCCGTGCAGCCCGAGTTCGGTACGCGAATCGGGTTCGGCTTCGGTGCGGGGCCGGTACACCTCGGCGTCGACCCCCGGAACCAGCCGGCTCATGCGCGCACGCGGGCCGAGTGCGGGCTCGATCCGGGTGCGTGTGTACCGGCCCAGATACGTGACCACGTCGACGCCGCTGCCGATCCGGCGCATGAGCCCGCGCGCACCGGGCGTGCGCGCCCACCAGATCTCGTGGCCATGAGTGGTCGCCACGATGCGCCGTACGCCGCTGCGCCGCAGGGCCGGCGCCATCAGTGCCAGCGGGGCCGCGGCGCCGAACCAGACCCGGTCGCAGCCATGGGCCTCGGCGATCTCGACGGCCCTGCGGGTCACCCGGCCGGTCGGCAGCAGCATGCGGCTCGAATCCCGCACAACGGGGAACGGGAGGCTCGCGTCGTAGGCGGTGTCACCGGGCTCGTGCGAGGTGTAGACGACCACGTCGTCGTCCGGCATGCGGGTGGCCATCGCGTGCACGAAGGTCTCGATGCCGCCCTGACGCGGCGGGAAGTCATTGGTGATGACAAGGGTGGATCCCATGGACTTTTCGGTTCCTTCGGTTGGACGGAATCGGTCGGGCCGCAAGGAGGAGGCAGCTTGACGCCGTTGGCCACGGGGCATGGCGGCTCGCCGAGCGGCCCTGGGCCGCTCGGCCGGTCCCCGGTGGTACGCCCCTGGCCGCACCGCTCCTGCCGTTCTCGGCCGAACGGCAGCAAGTGGCTTGTGCGGATGGGGTGTTGTGTGGGCTGAGGTGTCCGGCTCAGTAGCCGGCCGGGCGCACCAGGCCCGTCTCGTAGGCGTGGACCGCGGCCTGGGTCCGGTCGCGCAGTCCCAGCTTGAACAGGATCCGGCCCACATGGGTCTTCACGGTCTGTTCGGCCACCACGAGACGCGCGGCGATCTCGGCATTGGACAGGCCCTGCGCGATCAGGGACAGGACCTCGGTCTCGCGTTCCGTCAGTTCGCCGGCGCGGTTCTTGAGCGGGGCTCTCGGACCGGCACTCACCCGGGCGAACTCGGCGATCAGCCGCTTGGTGATGTTCGGGGCGAGCAGGGCCTCGCCCTCCGCCACCACCCTTACCGCATGGGCGAGTTCTTCGGCCGACGCATCCTTCAGGAGGAACCCGGACGCGCCGGCGCGCAGCGCCTCGTAGACGTACTCGTCGAGATCGAAGGTGGTCAGGACGAGGACCTTGACGGTGGCGCCGTCGGCCCCGGTGATGGTGCGGGTCGCCTCGATACCGCCGAGCCGGGGCATCCGGATGTCCATCAGGACGACGTCCGGGGCGAGTTCGGCCACTGCCTCCACCGCGTCGGCACCGTCCACCGCCTGGCCGACGACCTCGATGCCGGGTTCGGCGTTCAGCAGCACCGTGAGGCCCTGCCGGACCATCATCTGGTCGTCGGCGATCAGGACGCGGATGGCCGTCATCGGGTGTCCTCGGCAGAGTCGGTGGGATCGGCGGAACCGGCGGGCTCCGCGGCAGACGGTTCGGGCAGTGCGGGCAGTATGGCAGTGACTTCGTATCCACCGGCGGGAGTTGCTCCCGTGGCGAGTTCGCCCCCCAGCATCGTGGTGCGCTCGCGCATGCCCAGCAGGCCGTGGCCCGCGCCGGTGGTGGGCGCGGCGGGGCGGTCCGGCGCGGTGTTGGTGATCCGTACCGTGACCCCGGAGTTCCGGTGGCGGATCTCCACCCGCGCCCGGGCACCCGGCGCGTGCCGCATCACGTTGCTGAGCGCCTCCTGCACGATGCGGAACGCCGACAACTCGACACCCGGCGACAGCGGTCGCGGCTCCCCCGTGGTCTCGGCGGTGACCGTGAGCCCGGCGGCCCGCGCGTTGCCGATCAGTTCGTCCAGCCGTTCGAGGGTGGGCTGCGGGGCGTGCCGCGCGGCCTGCGACAGGGGGTCCTCGGAGCGCAGCACGCCGAGCACCCGGCGCAGTTCGGTGAGCGCGTCGACCGCGTTCCTGCGGATGCCCTCGACGTTCTCCCTCAACTCGTCGGACGGGTTCTCGACGAGGTGCGGGACGACCTGCGCCTGGATGGAGATGACCGACATGTGGTGGGCGACCACGTCGTGCAACTCGCGTGCGATGCGGTTGCGCTCCTCCAGCAGGGTGCGTCTGGCACGCTCCTCGGCGGTGAGCTCCTCCTGCTCGACCAGCCGGGTACGGGCCACCGCGAGGCCGCGCAGCGCGATGCCCATCACCACCGTGATGACGAGGACGCCGATGGCGAGGCGGATGTCGTTGGCGCTGCGCCAGGGAGTGCTCGCTCCGCAGAGGAGCCCCGCCAGCACGGTGATCGTCAGGGTCTCGGCGGCGATCCGGGGGCGCAGCCGCAGCGCGAGCAGGAACAGCACCCCGGCCTGCATCGCGATCCCGGCCCCGCTCCAGGGAAACGCGCCGCTCCACGGAAACCGCGTCCCGAAGCCGACGTTCGCGGCGAACGGGGTGAGCAGCACCATGACGAGCATCGACGCCCACCAGGCCTGGAGCGGGCGGTACAGGGCGACGACGATCGCCACCGACTGGACCCCGGCGAACAGGATGCCGAGCTGAATGCCCATCCCGAAGTCGAAGGCGTACTGGTTGCTGCCCGCGATGAGCACCCCCACCGCGAACATCAGCAGCGGCACCATGATCACCGGCCGCCACTCCAGCCAACGCGGCTTCCCCGAGAGCCCGTTCGGGTCGACCGCCGTGCTCGCGAGGTCCTCGCGCAGGGTACGGGGCAGTGCCCGCAGTACCCGCGCCGAACGCTTCACCATGTCCCCCCGGTTCACAGCTCGCACCTTAGACACGTCGTGCCGCCATCGATCCGGCGGGGCGCCCCTCGCGGACGACCAGGTTCTTCGTCCGCGTCGGCCGCTGCCGTTCGTAACCGCGGAAGGCCAGCCAGCAGATCAGCAGCGCCGCGGTGAACGCCGGCAGCCAGGCCAGCCGGGCCAGCACCCAGCCGGGTCCGTCGGGCACAGTGTGCAGGCCCGGCAGGGCCCCGCCCGCCGACAGGCCGATCGCGGTGACCGCGATCATCGCCGTCTGGTGCCACAGGAACACCGTCATCGCCGAGAGGTTCACGGTCGCCACCACCGCCCAGAGCGCGGGGCGTCGCAGCGCCCGGCGCAGCGGGCCGAGCAGCAGCAGCGCCGCCCCGCACTGCGCGAGGCCGAAACAGACCACGGCGAGGGTCGGCGGGTCGAGGTTGGAGATGTCCACACCGGGGACTCCGACCATGGCCGCGGGATAACCGGCCCACAGGACCAGTCCGGTGGCGGCCGCGGCTCCGCCGAGCAGCAGCGTCCAGCCGGTCCGGCGGCTCCGTAGTTCGCCGCGGGCCCAGGCCGCGCCCAGGCAGTACGGCACCAGCCAGCCGGCCACCACGTTGACCGAGGCGAATCCGCCGGGCGCGTCCAGGCCGAACCGATAGAGGTCGACGACCAGCACGACGGCCAGCGGCCACATCGGATGCAGCCTCGCCACCAGCGGGGTCGCCGCCGTCAGCGCCGCGAAGACCACGAGGAACCACAGCGGGGACCACACCAGCTTGCACAGTGCGCGCACGGTGTCCTGGTCCACCCCGGAGACGAGCATCGTGCACGCCGCCACGGTCCATACGACCGGCACCACGGCCAGCGGGCGCAGCAGCCGGCTCATCCGCGCGCGGAGCCACTGACCGTAACTCCTGCCTCTGGCACGGGCCGAGGCATGACTCTTCGCCCCGACCATTCCGCCGACCAGGAAGAAGACCGCGAGGGTCTGGAGCACCCAGGACACCGGGGTGAGGCCGGACAGGTACCGCAGCGGGCTCGCTCCGTGCACGGTGCCGCTGTCGACGACCAGTGCGGTCACCAGCCAGTGGCCGAGGACGACGCCGAGGATGGCGATGGCGCGCAGCGCGTCGACGGCACGGTCGCGGTCGGCGGGGGTGGCGGATTCGACCCGCCGTGCGAAGTCACGCATGGCGCCCTCCCGTGGGCTCAGCGGATCCGGCCGCTCCGGCCACGATCCGGGCGATGTTCCTCAGCGATTCGGAACCGGTCTTCAGGTAGTCGCTGTGACCACCGGAGCCCGCCGCGAAGATCTCGGCGCCGAACCCGGGAGAGACCGGGTCCGTGCCGAACCCGATGTCCACGAAGGGCAGTCGGAGCTCGATGTGCGGTACGTCCGCGATCCAGTCGTCGCTGCCTCTGCCCGCCCAGACGGTGGCCCGGGTGTGCAGGGCGGCCGCGTTCCGGTAACCGGTACCCGGGCTGCCGTACAGGACGATGTCCGAGACCCGCAGTCCGTGCGCGGCCCGCGCGCAGACGACGGAGCCGTAGGAGTGGCAGAGGACGGTGGTACGGGCCGCAGGCCTCAGGCGCCTCAACTCTTCTAAGAGCCGCACGAGTTCGGGGGCCGCCTCGGTGGCCCGTCGCGAGGTGAGGGAGGAAGGGCTCACCGTCGTCGGCGTCCGGTATCCGAGCCAGGCGACCACTGCCGACCGCTTGCCCAGCTCCTTGTGCAGTGCGAGCGCGCCGTTGCGCAGTCGCCAGTAGTGGTCGATGTCGATGCCCGCGCCGGGGACCAGCACGGCGATCCGGTCCGCTCGGGACAGATCGCCGACGACCTCGACGCCCCGGCCGCCGTCGCGGCCGTCGAAGGCGAGGAAGCGGCGGGCGGGGCCGGCCATCGTGTGCAGCGCGGCGGCCCGCTTGCGGTC
>NZ_JBEXPH010000253.1:0-9988 GCF_040611955.1 Streptomyces sp. NPDC006510
GGGCTGCCGTCGCGCAGCACGTCGCGCAGGCCGGCCGCCGATCCGGTCTCGCGCAGGGCCGCGACCAGTCGCATGGCGAGCAGCGAGTCGCCGCCCAGTTCCAGGAATCTGTCGTTCCTGCCGACCCGTCCGGTGCCGAGGAGTCCGGCGACGACGGCCGCGATCGCGGTCTCCGCCTCGCCGCGCGGTGGCGTGTACGGGCGGGTGTCGGGGCGGCTGCGGCGCGGTGGTACGGGCAGGGCCCGGTAGTCCGTCTTGCCGTTGCGGGTGAGCGGGAGCCGGGGCAGGACGACGAAGGTGTGCGGCACCATGGGCGCGGGGAGCCGGTCGCTCAGATGGGCACGCAGTGATGCCTCCGCCGGTTCGTCGCCGGAGGCGGTGACGTAGGCCACGAGCCGGGGCGGCTGTCCGGCCACCGGGGTGTGCGCGCTCTCGCGGGCGACCAGGGCTCCGGTGTCGTCGGGGGTGTGGACGGTGACGGCGCAGGCGGCGACTGCAGGGTGGCCGCCGAGCACCGCCTCTATCTCGGCGAGCTCCATGCGTACGCCGCCGAGCTTCACCTGCCGGTCCACCCGGCCCAGGTACTCCAGTTGCCCCTCCGGCAGCACGCGTACGGCGTCCCCGGTGCGGTAGAGGCGTCCGCCGCCGTCGCCGAAGGGGTCGGTGAAGAAGGCGAGGGCGGTGCGCTCCGGGTCACCGAGGTATCCGCGGCCCACGACGAGTCCCCCGACGAACAGCTCCCCCGTCTCCCCGTGCGCACAGGCGTGCCACCGACCGTTCTCCTCGCGCAGTACGTACAGTTCGGCGTTCCCGATGGGTGAGCCGATCGGGAGATGGCGTACTCCGGCGGCCGGAGGGCCGAGTTCGGCATGGGTGACATCGTCCGAACACTCGGTGGGGCCGTACGCGTTGAGCAGTCGGATACCCGGCATGGTGTGGTGCCACCGCCGGGCCAGCGCGGGCGGCAGCTCCTCGCCGGTGGCGATCATCCAGCGCAGCGCGCCGGGCCGGACTCCCGCGGTCTCCTGGGCGTCGAGCAGGAAGCGGATCAGTGTGGGTACGGTCTCCAGCACGGTGGTTCCGCGTCCGCGCAGCTCCTCCAGCAGCAGGGCGCCGTCCTGTGCCTGTTCGTCGGCGAAGATCTGTACCCGGCCGCCGACGAGCAGCGGGGCGAGCATCTGCCAGACGGAGATGTCGAAGCTCAGAGGCGCGGTCTGGGCCAGCCGGTCGTCCTCGGTCAGCCCGAGGTCGTCGATCTTGGCCCACAGATGGTTGAGCATCCCCCGGTGCTCGACGATCGCGGCCTTGGGGCGGCCGGTCGACCCCGAGGTGTAGAGGACGTAGCGCACTTCGTCGGGGGCGGGCGGCAGGGCCCGGGTGTACGGAGGGGCCGCCGGTCGCGGTGTGGTGGTGGGTACGTCGGCCGCGCGGGCGCCTTTGACCAGTTCCCCGCTGTCCGCCGGAGCGCCGGTGGTCAGCATCAGTGCCGCGCCGCTGTCGGTGAGCAGGGATTCGACGCGTGCGGCGGGCCAGCCGGCGTCGAGCGGCAGGTAGACGGCGCCCAGCAGTTCCAGGGCGAGGAAGGCCGTGACGACGTCGGCGCCGCGCCGGCCGCCGACCGCGACGATCTGCCCCTTCGAGATCCCGGCGGCCGCCAGCTGTGCGGCGGTGCCACGCATCCGCTCGGCCAGCCGGGCGTACCCGAGGGACACCTCGCCGTCCTCGATCGCGGTCCGGTCGGGGTGTGCGGCCGCGAACCGCTCGACATGGGCGTGGACTCCTTCGTCCAGCGCGTACGGTTCGCGGCGGGTGAGCGCCGCGTCGACGGCACCCTCCCGCGCTCCCCGGGCCAGCGGGAGTCGCGGGTACTGCTCGGGCAGGCCGGTCACCGGGCCGCCCGCTTCTCGGCGATGACCAGCAGATACTCGACGGGCACACCCGTGCCGCGCTCGTCCGTGGTGTGGAATCCCTCGGTCATCTCGACCATTTCCGCCCGCAGTTCCTTCCATCGCGAGGGCGGCGAGATGGTGTTCCTCGCCGCGATGCAGGGTCCGAAGCAGTTCTCGAAGAAGGTCACCAGCTCCTCGGCCGTGGCGAACGGGTAGAAGAGTTCCCGGCGTTCGGAGGTGACCGTGAATCCGGGGCCGAGGAGTTCGGCGAGGTAGTCCGGTGAGCCCCACAGCATGGGCTGTCCCTGATGACCGTTGGGCGAGGGGAAGTAGGCGGAGAGGATCTCCTGGAAGTGTGCGGTCCAGCTGCGTGCCGTCCAGTTGCACATGCCTATCCGGCCGCCCGGCCGCAGTACCCGGGCGATCTCCCCGCCCGACGCGGCGTGGTCGGGCGCGAACTGGATCCCGTAGGTGGAGGTGACCAGGTCGAAAGAGGCGTCGGTGAAGGGGAGTTCCTGGGCGTCGCCGCGGCGCAGCTCCACCTGGACGCCGGCCTGTGCGAAGCGTTCGCGTGCGTCGGGGAAGAACTCGTCGGTCAGGTCGAGCCCGGTGACGACGCAGCCGCGCAGGGCGGACAGCAGGGCGACGTTGCCGTTGCCGGTGGCGACGTCGAGATGGGCGGTGTCCGGCGCCGGGGCGAGCCGGTCGACCAGCTCGACGGCGCCCGGCCGCAGCAGATCGGCGACGTGCCGGTACTCGCCGTACGACCACATGGTGCGGTTGATCTCCTGGATGTTCTGATCGATCGTCATGCGGATCCCCCTCAGAGCGTGAGCCGGGCGCCGAGACCGGCGGCTTCGGCGCGGGCGTGGATGCGGTCGGCCACGGCGACGTCGAGGATCGACATCCCGAACGGGTTGCTGATCACGATCTCGTCCTGGTCGCGGCGGCCCGGGTGCCGTCCGGCGAGCACATCGCCGAGCGTGCCGTCGACGGGCCGGGCACCGGGCTGCGCGGTCACTCCCTGGCGCGGGGTGCCGTCGGGACCGAGCAGGGTGCCCGCCCGGTGCATCCGGCCGAGCAGCCGTCGCGGGTCGTCACGGACCAGACTCCAGTCGTCGACGATCACCGTGCCGGCCGAGAGCACGGCGGCCTCGGTGAGGTCGTCCAGCGAGACATGGCAGACGAGCGCGCCGGGCCGCAGCCAGTCCGGCTCGATGTATCCCTGGGTCACCGTGGTGACGGGCACGACGAGTTCGGCGTCCCGTACCGCCTCGCGCGGCCCGTCGGCGACCACGGTCCCGATGTCCGCCGCACCGGGCAGCGAGGCGATGTGGTCGGCGACGGACTTCGCCCGGTCGGGTGCCACGTCGTACAGCGCGATCCGGCGCAGGGTGGGCACGGTGCGCAGCAGCAGCGCGATGTGCGCCTGTGCGAGGGCGCCGCAACCGATCAGTGCCAGGCCGCGCGGTTCTGCCACCGCCAGATGGCGCACGGCGAGCGCGGTCACCGCCGCGGTGCGCATCGCGCTGATGTAGGCGGCCTCCATCAGGGCGAGGGGGCGGGCGGTCTCCGGGTCGAGGAGCAGGGTGAAGCCCTGGGAGCGGGGTATGCCGCGCCCCGGGTTGCCGATCGAGGCGTTGATGGTCTTCATGCCGATGACCGGCGGCCGCCCCTCCTGGGCGAGGGCGCCGGGCATGGCCAGCAGCCTGGCCGAGTCGCCCTGCGGGGTCGTCCAGCCGAGGTAGGCCTCCTCGGGGAGGACGGACTGTCCGGCGGAGTGCAGCCTGAGCGCCTCGGCCACCGCCGCCACGATGTCCACGTCGCGGGCGGCCGCGATGACGTCCGCGCGGGTCAGATAGCGGAAGTGGCTGTCGGGGTATTGCTCGAAGTCCATGGCGGGCGGGGCTCCTTGGCGAGATGGTCGGTTGCGGTGGGGACGGTGCGGGAGCGGGTTCAGCCGCCGGTGGCGTGCGCTGTGCGGAGCGTCACGAAGGGGACGAGCGCACCGAGCAGCAGTACGCAGGCGAGCGCGATCCAGCCGGCCGTGCCGAGGGCGAGGACGACACCGGTCATCAGCACCGGGCCCGCGACCCGGTTGGCCACGGTGCGGCTGGTGTTGAACAGCACCAGATAGGCGCTGCGCGCCTGTTCCGGTGCCAGGTCGAAGGAGAGGGTCCACGAGGCACCGACCTGGAGCAGTTCGGCGAAGGTGAGCAGCACGACGGCCGCGCCGAGCACCAGCAGTGCCTCCCGCGCCCCGAAGCCGGGCGCGGCGGCGAAGGCCAGGGCGCCGCAGCTGAGCAGCAGTGCCGCGGCCGCGTACGAGAACCATGCCCGGCGAGTGGTGCTGTAGCAGCGGTTGAGCGGGTACTGGAGGGCGATGCACAGCACGGTGTTGACGGCGTACAGGATGCCGACATAGCGCTCCGGTACGTCCGTCTCGGTGACGAGCCACAGTGGGAAGGCCACATTGAGCACCGGCATCCAGAGCGACACCAGCGCGTTGTACGCGGTGAAGCCGAGCAACCGGCGGTCCTTGAGCAGCTCCGCCACCCGGGCGCCGCCGACCGCCGTCGCGGCTTCCTCCCGCCGCGCGGTGGCGTACACCGCGGCCACCGCCACATAGGCGAGCGCGCCACCGATCAGCAGCGGCCGGAAGGCTCCCGGGGCGCCGGATCCCAGGGCGACTCCGGCGATCAGCCCGCCCAGGCTGATGCCGAGGTTGACGACGGTGCGCTGCACGGCCATGACCTTCGCGCGCAGGCTCTCCGGGGCGCACGCACCGACGTACGACTGGACCAGTGGGGGTGAGGACTGCTCGGTGACGGCGATGACGGCGACCACGAGGAGAAAGCTCCACCAGCCGTCCACCCACAGGTATCCGACGGTGGCCAGTGCGCGCAGCAGCATCACACCGATCAGCACCGGCTTCGGCCCGAAGCGTCCGGCCAGCCGGGCGATGGGCACGGCGGCGGCGATGGCGACGGCCCCGCCGATGGTCAGGCCGGTGCCGACGGACGAGGTGCTGAGGTGGGCGACCTTGACGAAGTAGATGGTCGAGACGGCGAGGAAGAGGCCCGTTCCGGTCCACTCGATCAGCGTGGCGGCCTGTACCAGCGGCAGGAACTGCCGGTGGCCGGGGCGGGTCCGCGGCCGGTCAAGGGTGGTGCTCGTGCCCATGTTCAGTGCTCCTGGTGCTTTCGGTCGAAGAAGAGGCCCTCGCTGCGCAGTTGTGCCACGGCGGAGGTGATCTCCTTGGCGACACCCTGTTCGGTCGCCCAGTCGTCGGAGTAGAGGGTGTCGCGGTACTTGGCGCCGCCGTCCGCGGCCAGGCAGACCGCGAGCCGGCCGTCCGTCCCGGCCTCTTCCTGATCGGTCAGCATCGCCCGGACGGCGCAGCCGCTGGAGCCGCCGAGTGCGAGCCCGACGTCCTCGGCGATGATCCGGCAGACGGCGATCGCCTCGATGTCGTCGACGTGGATCGCGCGGTCGTAGCTGTGCGGCCCCTTCAGGAAGACGGACGGCCGGCTTGCTCCGATGCCCGGGACCAGGCGTGGTCCGGCGCTGCCCGAGACGGCCAGTGAGCCGCGTACGTCCACGGCGACCGCGGCGACGTCGGGCCGGTGCTCGCGCAGATGCGCGTTGATGCCCGCGAGGGTGCCGCCGGTGGAGACCGGTACGTACACCGCGCCGAGCTCCGGTCCCGCCTGTTGGGTGAGTTCGGGTCCGGTGGTGCGCCGGTGGATGTCGGGCGCGGCCCAGTTCTCGTACTGGTCCGGCCAGCGGTATCCGGGGTTGTCCGCGCACAGCTCGCGCACTCGGCGCAGCCTGCTCAGCAGGTAGCCGCCGAGGCCGTCGGGTTCGTCCACGACGATCACCCGGGCTCCGCTGTCGGCGAGCCTGCGGCGGGTGACGTGCGGGGTCTTGAGGTCGACCACGGCGAGGAAGTCGCAGCCGACCGTCGGCAGCAGCCGGGCCAGGGCGAGGCCGAGGTTGCCCGAGGTGGATTCCACCACCACCGTGCCCGGGGTGAGCGGCCGTTCGTCGTGCAGCGCGCGCAACAGTCCGACGGCGCTGCGGTCCTTCACCGATCCGGTGGGGCCGTGTTCTTCGAGCTTCAGTCCCAGACGCCGCACCCGACCCCGGTGGGCGACGTCCAGGCGGAGTAAGGGAGTTGTGGTGAGGCCCCGTGCCAGGACGGGATTGACACGCGACACTGCTTCCCCCTGTGCGATGCGTCGTTTGACCATGGTGGATCGACCGGCCGTCCCAGTTGCGCGCAGTCAGACCTTAGGCAGGAGGCCCCCCGTGCCACCACGGCACTGCGCACACGCGCGTGTCGCTGTTGGCCGGAACGGTGCTTGACGCCCCGTCGTTCCCGTCCGCCGACCGCTGCCGGGGCCGGTGAAGGCGAAGAAGCGGTCCGGTGCGGTGGCGGACCCGGACGAGTGCGGTGAATCGAATTGGCCGGTTTGATGCCGGGCCGTCCGGACGGCCGGGGCGGTCGTCGGCCGGGCCTCGACGAGCAGGGGCGCCGTCCGACACGACCTCTCCCGGCGGCCTGTTATCTTTACGTGACTTCGCGACACAACTCTCGGTCATGCTTTGGCCTTTGCTGTGTCGGAGCCGACGTGCCGGCGTGTGGCGGCGGGCGCTCAATGACCACTGCACGGGCGCGGTCGCGGTCTGCGACCGGCCCGGCCTGTCATGGCTGGACGGAATGACACAGCACAACAGACTCAGCAGGGCGGCGTGCGCCGCACGGGCGGCACTGGTTCCGGGGACGGGGCGCCGAAAACAGGCGAAGCGGCCGTTCGCCAGGCTGCCGCGCAGACCGGACTATCCGCGCGCGGGACGGCGCGGCTGGCGGAGATGGGTGCCCTCGTGGCGGCTGGTCCTGGGCTCGGTGCTGATGTTCACCGCAACCCTGGCGACCGTGGTGGGTATCGCCTACGCCCGTACGGACATACCCGAGGACCTCAACGCGTTCGCCACCCAGCAGGACACCGTCTACTACTGGGCCGACGGCACACCGATGGCCCGGACCGGCTGGGTGAGCCGCCAGGAGATGCCCCTGTCGAAGATCCCCGACCATGTCCGATGGGCCGTACTGGCGGCGGAGAACGCCGACTTCTACTCCGACCACGGCATATCGACGCAAGGGATCACCCGCGCGCTGTGGCGTACGGTCGGCGACGGGGACACCCAGGGCGGGTCCACCATCACCCAGCAGTACGTCAAGAACGTCTATCTGTCGCAGGACCAGTCCTTCTCGCGGAAGTTCACCGAGATGCTGCTGGCCGTCAAGCTGGACAGCCGCCTGAGCAAGGACAAGATCCTTCAGGAGTATCTGAACACCAGCTGGTTCGGCCGGGGCACCTACGGTCTCCAGCGTGCCTCGCAGGCCTACTACGGCAAGGAGGTCACCCAGCTCAACGCCAGTGAGGGCGCGTTCCTCGCCTCCCTGCTCAAGGGGGCCTCGCTGTACGATCCGGCAGTCAACCCCCGCAACCGTGAGCGGGCCGTCGAGCGGTGGCGGTGGACGCTGGACCGCATGGTGAAGATCGGCAGGCTGAGCGCCGCCGAACGAGCCACGTACACCACCTTTCCCGAGCCGAAGCCCCCGCACCGGCCGAACAGCGCGGGCGGGCAGGACGGCTATCTCGTCCAGCTCGCCGAGTCGTACGCCAAGCGGGCGGGACACATCTCCGACGCGCGCTTCGACCTCGGCGGCTACCAGATCTACACCACGTTCGAGAAGCCTCGGATGACCGCCCTCACCCGGGCCGTCCGCGATGCGCGCGGCGCCCTCGATCCCAAGCAGCGCAAGGCCGATCGGTTCGTGCGCTTCGGGGCCGCGTCCGTCGCCCCGGACGGCCGGATCCTCGCGGTGTACGGCGGACCGGACTTCGAGCGGCAGGCGTTCAACGAATCCAACGCGGGCACCGTCCCGGCCGGTTCGGCGTTCACCCCCTTCGTCTACGCCGCCGGCCTGCAACACGGTGTGACGCGCCAGCGCAACGGTCCACGCGCCACCGTCACACCGTCGACCGAGTACGACGGTGACGACGACATACCGGTCATGACACCCGAGGGCCCCTACTGGGACCGCAGCGGGAAGATGGTCAAGGGCAAGAATGACGGCGGCGTCTCCTTCGGCCGGATCAGTCTGCACGACGCCATGGCGAAGTCCGCGAACTCCCCCTTCCTCCAGCTCGGCATGGACGCGGGGCTGAAGCAGGTCCGCAGTACGGCCGAGGCATCGGGGCTGCTCCCTTCCAGCTTCGGCCCGCCCGTTCCGGCGTTCTCGATGGGCAACTCCACCCCCAGCGCCATCCGGATGGCCGACGCGTACGGAACGTTCGCGGCCCGCGGTGTGCACACGGATCCGTACTCGGTCCGCAAGGTCACACGCAACGGCGAGCCGGTCCGGCTCGACCTGCCGCGGCCGAGACGCGCCGTACGGTCCGACGTCGCCGACGAGGTCACCAGATCGCTCACCCGGCCCGGCCCGGGCGGTGTCGCGTTCGCCGATCCGACCGCCACCAAGCCCGGAACCACCGAGGACGACACCGCGCGCTGGTACGTCGGATACAACCCGGCCGCCTCCACCGCCGTCGTCGTCTACCGCATGGACCTGGCCAAGAGCCTCGCGCCACTGCCGCTCAAGGGGCTGGCCGGTGGCCGGGCGGACGACGTGAAGCTCCCGACCCAGATCTGGAACACATACATGGAAGCCACGACGAAGTGACAGAGACCACAGCGAAGTCCACCGTGCGCCGCCTGCGGGCCCGCCTCACACCCCGTATCGTCCTCGGGCTCGCGGCATGTCTCGTGGTGTCGGGTTCGGCGGCGCTCGTCCCGCTGCTGTCCGACGAGACCTCGGACAGCCGGACCCCGCAGCAGGGCACCCGCACCATCGCCGCGCCGACGCCGACCGCCCGGGAGCACCGCGAGGGCGGAGGGAGTACGGAGGAGGACTGGGACGGCAAGGTCAAGATCCTGGGGGACGGCTCCACGTCCTACACCGGTCCGCAGCCGGCCCAGTTGAAGGCCGAGCGGCTCAAGCCGGGCGAACGGCCGCCCCAGTTCGTGGTGTTCTCGTGGGACGGCGCGCTGGAGGGCGACGACCACATGTTCTCCCGCTTCCGCCGTGCGGCGAAGGAGAGCAACGCCCACATGACGTTCTTCCTCACCGGCATCTACCTGCTGCCGAAGGAGAAGCGGGACCTCTACCGGCCGCCCCAGCACAAGGCCGGGGCCGCCGCGATCTCGTACCCGACACGCGAGCACATCCGGATGACGCTGGAGCAGCTCGGCGGTGCCTGGCGGGAGGGCAACGAGATCGGGTCCCATTTCAACGGCCACTTCTGCGAGAAGAAGGGCGGTGGGGACTGGAGCAAGAGCGAGTGGATCAGCGAGATCGGCCAGTTCTACTCCTTCGTGCAGAACTGGAAGACGAACACCGGCTTCAAGGACCTCGATCCGCTCCCCTTCGACCCCACCCGTGAGGTCGTCGGCGGGCGTGCGCCCTGCCTGGAGGGCCAGAAGACCCTGCTGCCGGCGAGCAAGCCGTTCGGCTGGCGTTACGACGCGAGCTCCCCGGGCGACTTCCAGACCTGGCCGTCCAAGAAGAACGGCATCTGGGACCTGCCGCTCCAGATGCTGCCGTTCCCCGGCAAGGACTTCCAGGTGCTCTCCATGGACTTCAACTTCCTCTACAACCAGTCCGAGGGCAGCACCGAGGGCGACCCCGCGAAGTACGAGACCTGGCGCAAGGAGGCACGGAACGCGTATGTCGCGGGCTTCAACCGGGTGTTCCACGGCAGCCGCGCGCCGCTGTTCATCGGGAATCACTTCGAGGACTGGAACGGCGGCATCTACATGGACGCCGTCGAGGACACGATGCGGGAGGTCTGCCCCCGCAAGGAGGTGCGCTGCGTGTCCTTCCGTGAGCTGACCGACTGGCTCGACGCGCAGGACCCCAAGGTCCTCGCGCAGTGGCGGACCCTGGACCCCGCCCAGCCACCGAGCTGGAAGCACTAGGCGACAAACCCGGGCAGCGCGGCCCGGCCGAACGGCTCGTCCTTGTCGAC
>NZ_JBEXPH010000254.1:0-9979 GCF_040611955.1 Streptomyces sp. NPDC006510
GCCGACCTGGCGAAAGGTGTCGTCGACGGCGGAGGCCGCACCGGACCCTCGGTCCCAGGCCCGCAGTCCCGCCAAGCCCCCGTTGCCTGGTCGCCGACGGCCGCACCGCGGACTGCCGTCAGACCCTCACCCCCCACCCCAAACCGCCCGGCACCGGCGGCCCAGGACCGGCCGCCGCATCGTGAGGCCGGGGCGCGCCGCCGTCCGCCCTTCAGGGACCGCCGCGACCCGCACGTGATCCGCCCGCAGCACGACGCCGCTCCGGAGGTGCCGTAGCTGTCGTCGTCCGCCCGTCAGGGATGACGGGTCAGCCCGTAAGGCCCTCGCGGACAGTGCATGCCAAGGCCCTCGCGGACGGTGCTCGAAGAATCGGTACGACGGGGAGTACCGCCCCGCTCCCGTGTGCGGCCTGGTTCACCTCCTTGTGGCCCGCTCGGAGCACCGTGCCTCGGCCGGGGCCTGCGTTCCTCGTGTCCGTGCGAGGCAAGTGACGGCAGGGGCCGAACGGTCATTCCTGGCCGGCCTTGCGGCGCCGCTCCGGCCCCAGGTCCAGCCCACGGATCATTGATATCCAGGGCATCTCAATAGTCTGTAACTAGGTATTTGTGTCGTATGGGAGTCACTCCTACGCTGAGGCGTATTCGAGGGCCCCCGCAACAAGAAAGGGGCTGTCCGATGGAGCTCAGGCACCTCCGGTACTTCGTGGCTGTCGCCGAGACACGTCATTTCGGCAAAGCCGCGGAACAGCTGCACATGGCCCAGCCTCCTCTCTCCCAGGCGATCCGCCGGCTGGAGAGCGAGCTGGGAGTGGAACTGCTGCGCCGGACGACCCGGCAGGTCTCCCTGACAGGGGCCGGCGAGGTCTTCCGTACCGATGCGGAGCGCATCCTCAAGGCCGTCGACGAGGCGGTCGAGCGGGTGGGGCGCTTCGCCTCGGGGGCGGAGGGGGTGCTGCGGATCGGTCTGACCGGATCCGCTTCGTACCGACAACTTCCGGCTCTCGCACGGCTGGTGAAGCGCGAGATGCCTCAAGTGATACTGGAGGTGCACACCGAGATGCTCACGCCCGCTCAGGAGGCTGGGCTCATCGAGCGCCGCCTCGACATCGGCGTCCTCAGGCCGCCGATCCGCCAGGAGGGCATCGCCCACCGTTCCTTGGCAGCCGAGACGCTGGTCGTCGCGGTTCCCGAACGCCACTGGCTGGCCGAGGCGGATACCGTCCGGGTCGAGCAGCTCCGGCACGAGGACTTCGTCATGTACGGCGCCACACTCGGCTCCGTCGTCGACGATGCCGTCGTCCGCAGCTGCCTGGCCGCCGGGTTCTATCCGAACCGCGCCTACGAGGTCACCGAGACCTCCGCCGCACTGGCGCTGGTCGCCGCCGGGCTCGGCATCGCTGTCCTGCCCGACTCGATCCGCTCCGCGCCCCGTGAGGGCGTGCTGTGCAGGGACATCGAGGACGCCCTGTCCATCCCCCTGTCCCTGGCCTGGCGCGAGGACGACGAATCACCTCTGCTGCGCAACCTCCTTGAGGTGCTGGAGCGGAACGACATGTTTCTCGAAGGGCAGGCATGAAGATCGTCCAGGTGGAGGCAATCCCCTTCGCCATTCCCTACGCGAAGCCGCTGAGGTTCGCGAGCGGCGAGGTGCACACCGCCGACCACGTCCTGGTCCGGGTGCACACCGACGAGGGACTGATCGGCACCGCCGAGGCACCGCCGCGGCCGTACACCTACGGCGAGACGCAGGAGTCGATCGTCGCGGTGATCGAGAAGATCTTCGCCCCGCAGATCCTCGGGCTGACGGCCCTGGAACGCGAGACGGTGCACGAGCGCCTCGACCGGACCGTCGGCAACCCGGCCGCCAAGTCCGCCATCGACATGGCGCTGTGGGACATCCTCGGCCGGGCCGCCGGCCTGCCGGTCTCCGGACTGCTCGGTGGCTACACCGACCGCATGCGGGTCAGCCACATGGTCGGCTTCGCACCGGCCCAGGAGATGGTCGCCGAGGCCGAACGCATCCGGTCGACCTACGGCATCACCACGTTCAAGGTGAAGGTCGGACGCCGTCCGTACCGCGACGACGTCGCCGCCGTCCGGGCCCTGCGCGAGGCACTCGGCCCGGATGTCGAGCTCTACATCGACGGCAACCGCGGCTGGACGGTGTCCGAGTCGGCCCGCGCCCTGCACGAGATGGCCGACCTCGGCCTGACCTTCGCCGAGGAGCTCTGTCCCGCCGACGACGTGCTGGGCCGCCGCTGGCTGGTCGCACAGAGCCCGGTGCTGTTCATCGCCGACGAGAGCGCCACCCGCACCGGCGAGGTGACCCGAGAACTCCTCGGCGGCTCAGCCACCGCCATCAGCATCAAGACCGCCCGCACCGGCTTCACCGCCTCCCAGCGCGTCCTGCACGAGTGCGAGGGCCTGGGAGTCGAGGTGGTGGTGGGCAATCAGATCGACGGCCAGATCGGCACATTGTGCTCGGTCGCCTTTGGTGCCGCCCACCGCTCCAGCTCGCACCACGCCGGCGAACTTTCCAACTTCCTCGACATGGCGGACGACCTCCTCACCGAGCCGCTGACCATCGAGTCCGGCGCCCTGCGCGTCCGCGAGGGCGCCGGACTCGGCATCGACATCGACCCCGACAAGCTGGCGCGCTACCGCCAGGACCGCTGACCCACTCTCAGAAGACGGGACGATCATGACCGACATCATCACCGAGCAGGCCACGGCCGCTGCCTCCGGAGCCGCCGCCACCGAGCAGTTCCGCAACAAGCAGCGCCAGGAAGCGGCCGCAGTCGACACCGGGCGCGTCGACGACCTGGTCACCGAACTGCTGACCGCCGCCCACGCCATCATCCGCCGCCACGGGTTGACCTACGCCGAGTACGACGCCCTCAAGGCGTGGCTCATCCGGGTCGGCGAGGACGGCGAGTGGCCGCTCTTCCTGGACGTGTGGGTCGAGCACGTCGTCGAGGAGGTCGCCAACGAGAACCGCGAGGGGACCAAGGGCACCATCGAGGGCCCGTACTACGTGCCGGACGCGCCCGCGCTGCCCGCCGAGGCGGCCCTGCCGATGCGGGAGGACGAGGCCGGGGTCCCCCTGCTCTTCCAGGGCCAGGTCACCGGCGTGGACGGAACACCGCTGCCGAACGTCACGGTGGAAATCTGGCAGGCCGACGCCGAGGGCTACTACTCCCAGTACGCACCGAACCTGCCCGAGTGGAACCTGCGGGGAACCGTGATCGCCGACGAGACGGGCCACTTCAAGATCCACACGATTCAGCCCGCTCCGTACCAGATCCCCACCGACGGCGCCTGCGGCAGCCTCATCCAGGCGGCGGGCTGGCATCCCTGGCGCCCGGCCCACCTGCACCTCAAGGTCTCCGCGCCCGGGTACCGGCTCATCACCACCCAGCTGTACTTCCGGGGCGGCGAGTACGTCGCCGACGACATCGCCTCCGCAGTCAAGCCCGAACTGATCCTCGACCCCACCCCGGTCGCCGACGGCACGGGCCGCGAGGTCACCTACGACTTCGTTCTCGACAAGGCGTGATCGACCGTGCTCTTCGCCGTACGCATGGACGTCGACATCCCGCGTGACCTCGACCCCGGGGTCCGCGGGGACCTGGTGGCACGCGAGAAGGCGTACTGCCGGGAACTGCAGAAGTCGGGGGAATGGGTGCACATCTGGCGCTGTGTCGGGCAGTACGCCAACATCAGTGTCTTCGATGTCGCCGACAACGAGGCGCTGCACCACATCCTGTGGGGCCTGCCCCTCTTCCCCTACATGACGATCGAGGTCACCCCCCTGGCCCAGCACCCGTCCGACCTGGCCGCCGGCGAGGTCGTGGCGTGATGGACAAGGTGGTCGCCACCGCCGTGGAAGCGGTGGCAGATGTGCCGGACGGCGCGTCCCTCGCCGTCGGCGGGTTCGGGCTGAGCGGTGTGCCGAACGTACTGATCCAGGCGCTGTACGAACGGGCGGTCAGCGATCTGAGCGTGGTCTCCAACAACTGCGGGGCGATGGACTCCGGCCTCGCGGTCCTGCTGGCGGCCGGCCGGATCGCCCGGGTGACGGGCTCCTACATCGGCGCCAACAAGGAGTTCGCGCGCCAGTACCTGGCCGGGGAACTGGAGGTGGAGCTGATCCCGCAGGGCACCCTCGCCGAGCGGCTGCGCGCCGGCGGCGCCGGGATCCCCGCCTTCTACACCCCGGCCGGGGTCGGCACCCAGGTCGCCGACGGCGGGCTGCCCTGGCGCTACGACGGCTCCGGCGGGGTGGCACTGGCCTCGCCCCCGAAGGAGGTACGCGAGTTCGGCGGCGCGGAGTACGTGCTGGAGCGCGGCATCCGCACCGACTACGCCCTGGTCCGCGCGGCCCGGGGCGACCGGCACGGCAACCTCGTGTTCAACAAGTCCTCCCGCAACTTCAACCCGCTCGCCGCCATGGCCGGCAAGGTCACCATCGCCGAAGTGGAGGAACTGGTGGAGCCCGGTGACATCGAGCCGGACGCGGTTCACCTGCCGGGCATCTTCGTGCAGCGGGTGGTGGCGCTCACCCCGGAGCAGGCCGGGGACAAGAAGATCGAGCAGCGGACGGTGAGCAACTGATGGCCTGGACGCGTCAGGAAATGGCCGCACGTACGGCACGTGAGCTGGAGGACGGGCAGTACGTCAACCTCGGCATCGGCCTGCCCACTCTCATTCCCAACCATCTGCCGCCGGGAGTCGAGGTCGTCCTCGAATCGGAGAACGGAATCCTGGGCACCGGCCCCTACCCCACCGAGGACCAAGTCGATCCGGACCTGATCAACGCCGGAAAGGAGACGGTGACCGTCCTGCCGGGCGCGTCCTTCTTCGACTCCGCCCTGTCCTTCGGCATGATCCGCGGCGGGCACATCGACGTCGCCGTGCTGGGCGCCATGCAGGTCTCCGAGAAGGGAGACCTGGCCAACTGGGCCGTTCCGGGCAAGCTGGTGACCGGAATCGGCGGTGCCATGGACCTCGTCCACGGAGCCCGGCGGGTGATCGTGGTGATGACTCACACCGCGAAGGACGGCTCGGCGAAGATCGTCCCCGAGTGCGCGCTGCCGCTGACCGGCAAGGCGTGTGTGAACCGGATCATCACCGATCTTGGTGTCCTCGACGTCACCGACGACGGCCTGGTCCTGGTGGAAACCTCGCCCGGCGTCACCACCGCGGAGATCACCGACCGGACAGCCGCCAGGCTCCGCATCCCCGAAGGAACTCCGTCATGAGAGACGTCTACCTCGTCGACGCGGTGCGCACCCCGATCGGCCGCTGCAACGGCGCCCTCGCCGGCGTGCGCCCGGACGACCTGGCCGCCCACACGATCCGTGAACTCCTCGCCCGAACCGGCGAGTTGGACCCGTCCCGCATCGAGGACGTCTACTTCGGCAATGCCAACGGCGCCGGCGAGGAGAACCGCAACGTCGCCCGCATGGCCGCCCTGCTGGCGGGTCTGCCCACCAGCGTGCCCGGCGTGACGGTCAACCGGTTGTGCGCCTCCGGCCTCGAAGCGGTCGTCCAAGCCACCCGTGCCATCGCCGTTGGCGACGCCTCCATCGCCGTGGCCGGCGGCGTGGAGTCGATGACCCGCGCGCCGTATGTGCTGCCCAAGAGCGACAGGCCGTTTCCGGCCGGCCACGCCGAGCTGTACTCCACCACCCTCGGCTGGCGCATGGTCAACCCGAGGATGAATCCCGAGTGGACCATCCCGCTGGGCGAGTCTGCGGAACTCATCGCCGAGAAGCACCGGATCACCCGCGAGCAACAGGACGAGTTCGCCCTGCACAGCCACCGGAAGGCCGCCATGGCCCGGGCCGAGGGGCGCTTCGACGCCGAACTCGTGCCCGTGAACGTCCCGCAGCCCAGGGGCGGGGCGGTCGCCTTCGCCACCGACGAGTCCGTCCGCCCGGAGACCTCCCTGGAGACGATGGCGAAGCTGAAGCCGTCCTTCCGCACCGAGAACGGCACGGTGACCGCGGGCAACGCCTCCCCGCTCAACGACGGTTCCGCCGCAGTGCTCCTCACCGACGAGGAAGGTCTGAAGGCCACCGGTCGAGAACCGCTCGCCCGCATCCGCACCACCGGGGTGTCCGCCGTCGACCCGCAGTACTTCGGGCTTGCCCCCGTCGAAGCGGTGAACCGGGCACTCGCCAAGGCCGGCCGGTCCTTCGCCGACCTGGACGTCCTCGAACTGAACGAGGCGTTCGCCGCGCAAGTCCTCGGCTGCCTCGCCGAATGGCCCGAGTTCGACCCGGCCGTCCTCAACCCCCAGGGCGGGGCGATCGCTCTCGGCCACCCCCTGGGCGCCTCCGGCGCCCGCCTCGCCGGCACCGTCGCCCACCAACTCGCCCGCAGAGGCGGCGGCATCGGTGTGGCCACCCTCTGCATCGGTGTGGGTCAGGGACTGGCCCTCGTCCTCGAACGCTGACCCGCCCAAGGAGACACGGTGTCCACGTCCTACCTGCTGCACCACCACCTGGTCGGCGCGGCCGACGCACCACCCCTGGTTCTCGGCCCGTCCCTGGGCACATCCCAGGCGATCTGGGAACCCCACCTGCCCTCCTTGACCCGCCGCTTCCGGGTACTGCGTTTCGACCTGCCCGGACACGGCGGCTCACCCACCGCGCTGCTGCGCGATCCCGCACCGGGCCGTACCACGGTGGACGACCTGGCGTCCCTGGTGCTCGATCTCGCGGACCACCACGGCTGGGACGGCTTTCACTACGCGGGCATCTCCCTCGGCGGAGCCATCGGGACCCACCTCGCGGCCTTTCACCCCGAACGGGTCGCTTCCCTGGCCGCGGTCTGTTCCTCCGCGCGCTTCGGGGCGGCCGAGACCTGGCACCGGCGGGCGGAACTCGTCCGGCACGAGGGCACCGCCTCCCTTCTTCCGACCATCCCGGACCGCTGGTTCGCCACCGCGGCCTCCGCGAGCACCCCTTTCGGCCGCAGACTGCTCGGCAACCTCGCCGAAGCCGACCCGGCGGGGTACGCGGCCTGCTGCGACGCCCTCGCCGCGTGGGATCTGCGTTCCGCCCTGGCACGGATTACCGCGCCCACTCTCGTGATCGGCGGTTCCCATGACACGGCGACTCCTCCGGAGCACGCCGAGGAGCTTGCCGAGGGCATCCCGAGGGCCACCCTGAAAGTCATCGCCTGCGGGCACCTGGCCGTCGAGGAGCCCCGAGCGTTGCAGGCCGCTCTCACCGCTCACCTGTCCGCGTGCCTCGCCGGGGGCGGGACCCGGATGTCATGGTCCGACCCGGCCGTCGGCCACTGATGACCTCGCCCACGATCGGCAGTGGACGCCGCTGACAATCGCGGGCGAGATCGTCAGGGCTGTCCCGTACCGGACAGTCCTTGGGCCCTGTTGTGAAAGTGCTGGTTACGCCGTTTGTTGATGGCTGTGGCCGGCACTTTCGCAACAGGCCCCGAACGGCGCACGAACCGCTCAGGTCCGCAGGCCCGGCGGGCCGCGCCGGCGTCCCCGCCCATCGCGGTCGGCACCGGAGCGTCAAGGCGCCGCGGGCCGGGAGGCGCCGGCCTCGTCGCCGGATTCGTCGAGGGACGTGATCCAGGAGGCGACTCGGGTGCGGGAGGCGAAGCCGAGCTTGCCCAGGATGCGCTCGACGTGGCCGTCCACGGTGCGGGGCGAGATCACCAGGTTCTCGGCGATGGCGCGATTGCTCAACCCCGCGGAGATCAGGCGGGCCACCTCCAGTTCCCGGTCCGTGAGCGGGCAGCTTCGGGCCACACGTGTCGCGGTGGTGGGCTTGACGGCCGCGGCGATTTCCAGTGCGAGTTCGATCGCCTCGGTCTTGGTCAGCCGGGCCAGGCGCTGGGTGACCTTCTCCACCCGTTCCGTGCCCAACGTTTCGGCGACCTGTTCGGCCATGCGCCGGGAGTCGGCGGTGATGTGGGGCCCGAACGCGTCGATGGAGGTGCCGAGCCGGTGCCACACCGCTCGGGCGGCGGCTCCCAGCATGGCGGCGTTGTCCGCGTGCTGATTGGACATGGCGATCCAGGACATCAGCTCCAGTACCAGGGCAGTGCAGACGCCGTCCGTGAAGTCGCGCTGGATCTCCAGGGCCGCCCTCGAGGCCTGCTTGGCCGCTGGCATGTCGCCCGCGCGCCAGTGCTGCAGGCCGCTGATCCACAGGGCGTAGGCGTGGTTCCAGCGTTCTCCGTGCCGGGCGCTCACGGCGAGCACCTCCCGACAGGTCTCCAGAGCGTTGCCCGCGGGCTCCTGGAAGTTCCTCGCCATGGCCAGTTGGAACTGCGCGGTGAGCACCGCGGCGGTGTTGCCGAGCGCCCGGTGTCCCCGTACGGCCCGGTGGTACAGGCCGATCGCGGCAGGCAGGTTGCCGCTGAAGAGGTGGTGGAGGGCCCGCCAGTTCGCGGCGTGCGCGGCCAGCTCGGGGTTGTCCAGTGCCGCCGCCACGTGCTCCAGCTCCGTCAGACGGACATCGGCGGCCTCGCGGTCGCCTTGCAGAAGGGTCGCCCAGGCCGCCACCCACAGCACCGATCCCCGTTCGACGGTGTCGCCGTCCAGCACGCCGAGGATACGGTCCAGCCATCGTCTTCCCTCGCTGAGCGAGCCGCCGACGATCCAGTGGTAGCACAGGAGGGACGCGAGCCGACCACCCGCGGGACGTTCACCGGGTGTGGTGAGGGACCACTCCAGAGCCGCGAGCAGGTTGGTGTGGTCGCGCCGCATGGTGGCGAGCATCTCGTGCTGCCCGGGCCCGCACCAGCGCTCCACCATGGAACGGGCCCGGCACAGATAGTGATCGCGCATGCGGCGCCTTAGCACCGTCGGTTCCCCGCGTTCGTCGAGACGCTCGGCGCCGTATTCGCGCACGGTCATCAGCTGTCGGTAACGGACCAGTTCACCCGTGTGCTCGGCTATCACGATCGATTTGGCGACGAGCCGGTCGAGAACGTCGACGGTGCGCTCGGGGGTGAGATCGTCGAACCCGCAGACCTCCTCGACCGCCTTCAGGTCGCATCCGCCCGGGAAGACCGACAGCCGTGCCCACAGCAGGCGTTCGTCGTCGGAGCACAGTTCGTGGCTCCAGTCGATCAGTGCGCGGAGAGTCTGCTGTCGCGGGCGAGCCACCCGACTGCCGCCGGTGAGCAGTTCGAATCGATGGTCCAGACGCTCGACGACCTGGCCGACGGACAACGTGCGCAGCCGGATGGCGGCGAGTTCGATGGCGAGTGGCATCCCGTCGAGCCGTTCGCACAGCTGTTGGACGGCGGGGCGGTTGGCATCGGTGACGGCGAAGTCGGGGGCGACGCTCCGCGCCCGGTCGACCAGCAGCTGAACGGCTTCGCTGTGGTCGACACTCGCGGCGTCGTGCAACTGCTCGGCCGTCGGCACCGACAGGGGCGGGATCACCGTGACCAGCTCGCCCGCGATGCCGAGCGGTTCGCGGCTGGTGGCAAGGACACGCAGGCCCGGTGCGGCTTCGAGGAGTTCGGCCAGCAGTTCGGTGGTGGCCGTCAGTACATGCTCGCAGTTGTCCACGACCAGCAGCACCTGCTGGGTTCCCAGGTGATCGACCAGTTGCTGGGTCGCGGAGCGGTTCGACTGGTCCAGGACGGCGAGCGCCGAGGTGAACGCGGAAGCCACCTCGCGTACGTCGTCGAGGCTGGCCAGTTGGACGACCTGGGTACCGTCCCGGAACGCTCGGCGGACCCGGTCCGCGACCACCAGGGCGAGCCGCGTCTTGCCGATGCCGCCGGGGCCGGTGAGCGTGACGAGCCGGGAGGCCGACAGGTTCCTGCGTACGTCGGCGATCTCCTGCCGGCGCCCCACGAAACTGGTGAGGCCGCCGGAGCCGACCAGACAACCGCGTCCACTGTCGTCGTACATGGTCCTCGATGTCCTCGCCTCGGCCGTTCCACTGCCACTGACGCTATGCCGAAGGAAACGCCGTGCCAAG
>NZ_JBEXPH010000255.1:0-9944 GCF_040611955.1 Streptomyces sp. NPDC006510
CACCGGCTCGGTGCTCGCGGCGCTGCTGGTCGCCGCGGTCGGGCAGCGCTCACCGCTGCGCCTGGTGCTCACCGGCGTGGCCCTGACCGCGGTGCTGAGCGGCGTCGCGCTGGGCATGCGGCTGATGCTCCCGGACGTCTTCGACACCTACCGGTTCTGGTCGGTCGGATCGCTCGCGGCCCGCGAACAGGCCCCGCTGGCCCTGCCGTTGACCGCGATCGCCGTGTGCCTGCTCGGCGCGCTGCTGCTGAGCCGGGCGCTCAACGCCCTGACGCTCGGCGAGAGCGTGGCGCAGGCACTGGGTGCGGGCGTGGGCCGGGTACGGGCTGCCACCCTGGTGTTGATCACCGTGCTCAGCGGGGCGGCGACGGCGGTGGCCGGGCCGATCCTGTTCGTCGGGCTGATCGTGCCGCACCTGGTCCGTAAACCGGCGGCGGGCTCGGTGCCGTGGCTGATTCTCTACACGATGGTGCTGGGGCCGATCCTGCTGCTGGTCGCCGACATCGGTTCGCGAGTGCTGCTGCCCACCGGTGAGGTGCCGGTGGCCATCGTGACCGCGTTCCTCGGCGGCCCCATGCTCATCTGGGCCGTTCGCCGCTACGGGGCGGGATCGCTGTGAACACACTCGTACCGAGGGCCGGACGCCGCACCGTGCTGCTCACCGCGGTCATGGTGACCCTGATGCTTGGCCTGGGCCTGCTCGGGCTGTGCTACGGGGCGTCATGGTCCACTCCCGGCAGGGTCTTCGCCGCGCTGACCGGAACGGATCACTCCGTGGTGATCCGGGACTGGCGGTTGCCGCGCGTGCTGGCCGGACTGGTCTTCGGCGCCGCACTCGGTGTGGCGGGGGCGATCTTCCAGAACCTCACCCGCAACCCGATGGGCAGCCCGGACGTCATCGGCCTCGACGCGGGCGCCTACACCGGCGCCCTGGTCGCCATCACCGTGCTGTCGGGCACATCCGCGCAACTGGCCGCCGGCTCGGTGCTCGGCGGGCTGGTCGTCGCAGCCGCGATCTACCTGCTGTCGTTCGAACGGGGCTTCTCGGGGCTGCGGTTGGTGGTGATCGGAATCGCGTTCAACGCGATGGTGACCGCGATCAACTCGTGGATCGTGCTGCGCGCCGAGCTGGAGGTGGCGATCGCCGCCGTCGGCTGGAGCGCGGGCTCACTCAACGGCGTGGGCTGGGCCGACCTGGGGATTCCGTTCACGGTGATCGCCGTGCTGTTGACCCTGATGGCCTCGCGGGCGCACGCCATGCACCAGGCATCGCTCGGCGACGCGATCGCGGTCACCACCGGCGTCGGACTCGACCGGCTGCGGCTGCTGATGGTGCTGGTCGGCGTCGGCTGCACGGCCACGGTGACCGCGGTGGCCGGCCCGATCGCGTTCATCGCCCTCGCCGCCCCGCAGATCGGCCGCAGGCTCGCGGGCGCGGCCGGAGTGCCGCTGCTCCCGGCCGCGCTGACCGGGGCGGTGCTGCTCCTGGGCGCCGACCTGATCGCCCAGATGCTGCTGGCGCCCGTCGCACTGCCCGTCGGCGTGGTGAGTACCGCGATCGGCGGCTGCTACCTGATCTGGCTGCTGACCAAGGAGGTGAGGCGCGCGTGACCGCACGCCTGACGGCGCGGGAAATCACCCTGCGCTACGGAGACCGGGTCGTGTCCACACGGCTGAGCCTCGATGTCCCCGACGGCGCGTTCACCGCCATCGTGGGCCCCAACGCCTGTGGGAAGTCGACCCTGTTGAGTGCGCTCGTCCGGCTGCTGCGCCCCGACTCCGGCCATGTGGAACTCGACGGCCGCGAAGTCGGCCGCTACCCGACCAAGGCACTGGCCAAGCAACTCGGTTTCCTGCCGCAGGACCCGCTGGCACCCGACGACATCAAGGTCCGGCAACTGGTGGGCCGGGGACGGTTCCCGCACCAGTCGATGCTGGCGCTGTGGTCGAAGGACGACGAGGAGGCCGTCGACGGGGCGATGGCCGCCGCCGGTGTCGGCGACCTGGCCGACCGGCCGGTGCAGGAACTGTCCGGCGGACAGCGGCAGCGGGTGTGGATGGCCATGGTGCTCGCCCAGCGGACGCCCTACCTGCTGCTCGACGAACCCACGTCGTTCCTGGACATCACCCACCAGTACCAGCTGCTCGGCCTGCTGGCCGGGCTGCGCGACGAGGGCCGCACGGTGATCGCGGTCCTGCACGACATCAACCAGGCGTGCCGGTACGCCGACCACCTGGTCGCGATGAAGGACGGCCGCGTGGTCGCCGAGGGCGACCCCGGGGACATCGTGGACGCCGCGCTGATCAAGGACGTGTTCGACCTGCCGAGCGTCATCGTCCCCGACCCGGTGACCGGCACACCGATGGTCGTTCCCACACTTCTAGGAGAGTAAGTTGAGCACCGCAAGCGTGTCCTCGGACGGCCTCCTCGCCCTGACCAGTGCCCAGTTGGGCATCTGGAACGCGCAGCGCCTCGAACCCGACTCGCCGTACTACCTGGTCGGCGACGTGGTGGAGATATCCGGCGGCGAGCCGGTCGACACGGACGCGCTGGCGGAGGCGGTCCGGGCGACCACCGAAGAGGCCGAGACCCTGCGGCTGCGGGTGTACGACACCCCGGACGGGCCACGCCAGGCGGTCAGCCAGGAGCCGGTCGCGCTGCCCCGGGTGGTCGACGTCAGCGGCGCGGCCGATCCCGTGGCCGCGGCCCAGGCGCTCGTCGACGCCGAACGCGGCCGGGCGGCCGAGGCATGCCGGGAGATGGTGGACCGGGAGCTGTACTCACGCACCGTCATCAGGCTGTCCGACCACGAGGCCTGGTACACCCAGCTCGGCCACCATCTGGTCTTCGACGGCTACACCGCCGCGATGCTCGCCCGCCGCACCGCCGCCCGCTACACCGCCCTGGTGCGCGGGACCGAGCCGCCGCGGCCGGCCTTCGGCGCCTTCGCCGACCTCGTCGCCGCCGACCGGGCCTACCGGGACAGCGACCGGTTCGCCGAGGACCGCGCGTACTGGGTCGAGCGGTTCACCCCGCTCCCCGACCTCGGTGATCCCGACATCGCGGCCGGTCCGCCCGGCCGCACCCTGACTGCCCGCGCCGTCGTCCCGCCCGACGAGACGGCCCGGCTGCGCGCGTTCGCCGACAAGGAGGGCGTCACCTGGGGCGAGGCCCTGATCGCCGGCTACGCCGCCTTCCTGCACCGCATGCTGGGCCGCACCGACGTGGTGTTCGCGCTGCCGCTGATGTGCCGGGCGGGCTCGACCGAGCTGCGCACCCCCGCCATGGCGGTCAATGTGCTGCCGCTGCGGGTGACCGTGCGCGGGGGCGACGGGCTCGGGGAGCTGAGCCGGCGGGTCGCCGCCGCCATGCGCGAGATGCGTGACCACCAGCGGTACCGGGGCGAGGACCTGCCCCGGGACCTCGAAGTGCCCGGTGCGGGCGCGCTGTTGCACGGGCGCGGGATCAACCTCAAGGCGTTCGACCTGACGATCGACTTCGCCGGCGCCGACGGTGTGATGCGCAACGTGGCCGGCGGCCCGCCTGAGGACATGGGCCTGAGCGTCCTGCCGACCCGTGACGGCGGGCTGCTGCTCGGCTTCGAGGTCGACGCCCGCGCCAAGGACCAGGCCGCGGTCGACAGCCTGCTCTCCGGGCTCCGGGCACTGCTGTCCGGGCTGACCGACGGCCTGCCCGTCGGGCGGATCGCCCTGACCGACGACATGGACCGGCTGCCGGCGGACTGGTGCCCGCCCGCGCTGCCCGGCACCCCGGTGGACGTGCCGGCCGCGCTCGACACCATGGCCGCCGCCGATCCCGGGCGTACGGCCCTGGTGTGCGGTGACGACCGGCTGTCCGCGGCCGGGCTGGCGGAACGGGTGCACCGGCTGGCCCGCGCGCTGCGGGCCCGCGGCATCGGGGCCGACGACGTCGTGGCGCTCGCGCTGCCCCGCTCGGCCGACTCGGTGGTCGCCCTGCTGGCGGTGCTGGACGCGGGCGCCGCGTTCCTGCCCCTGGACACCGCGTACCCGCCCGAGCGGCTGCGCGAGCTGATCGACGACACCCGCCCCGTGCTGGTACTGACCACCGGCGCGGGACGATCCAGCACCGGGCGGGTGTCGTGGCACACCCTGCTCGGCGAGGCCGCCGGGCTGTCCGGCGCGCCCCTGACGGCCGATGAGCTGGCCGGGCCCCGGCACCCCGAACACCTCGCCTACGTCATCCACACCTCCGGGTCGACCGGACGCCCCAAGGGCGTACTCGGCCGGGTCGGCGGCCTGGCCGCGCTGCTGCACCACCAGCGGTCGACGGTCGTCGCGGAGGCCGAGCGGGCCGCGGGCCGGCGGCTGCGCGCCGCTCACACCTACTCGTTCGCCTTCGACTCCGCGTTCGACCATCTGGTGTGGCTGCTGTGCGGACACGAACTGCACGTCTACGACACCGAGACCGCCCGCGACGCCGACGCCCTGCTCGCCGCGTACGCCCGCGACGGCATCGACATCGTGGACACCACGCCGTCGATGGCCTCACCACTGATCGACGCCGGCCTGCTGGACCGGCGGCCGACGCTGCTGGTCCTCGGCGGAGAAGCCACCCCGCCCGCGCTGTGGCGGCGGATCACCGAGTCGGGAATCACCGCACGCAACATGTACGGGCCGACCGAGGCGACCGTGGACAGCACCACCGCGCGGATCGACGGCGACGAACCGACGATCGGCCACCCGCTCGCGGGTACCCGCATCTACCTGCTGGACGGCGCGCTGCAACCGGTGCCGCACGGCACACCGGGCGAGCTGTACCTGGCCGGCCCGCACCTGGCCCGCGGCTACCTCGGCAGGCCCGGGGCGAGCGCCGAGCGCTTCGTCGCCGACCCGTTCGGCGCGCCGGGCGCGCGGATGTACCGCACCGGCGACCTGGCCCGGTGGGTACCCGGCCGGGGACTGGAGTACCGCGGCCGGGGCGACGGGCAGGTCAAGATCCGCGGCCACCGGGTGGAGACCGGCGAGGTCGAGGCGGCGCTCGCCGCGGTGCCCGGGGTCACCGCGGCGGCCGCCGCGGTGCGGTCGTCCCGGCTGGTCGGCTACGTCGTGTCCACCACGGTCACCGGGGACGAGGCGCGTGCCCACCTGGCCGGGCGGCTGCCCGAACACCTGGTGCCCGCGGCGGTGGTGGTACTGGACCGGCTGCCGGTCACACCCAACGGCAAGCTCGACCGCACCGCCCTGCCCGCACCCGTGCTGCCACGCGGCGGCCGGGAGCCGAGCACCGAGCGGGAGCGGCTGCTGTGCGCGGTCCTGGCCGAGGCGCTCGACGTCGAACGGGTCGGCGTGGACGACGACTTCTACGCCCTCGGCGGGGACAGCATCACCGCGATCACCGTCAGCAGCCGACTGCGGGCGGCGGGCATCGGACTGCGGCCGCGGGATCTGCTGGCGCGCCGCAGCTTCGCCGCGCTGGCAGCCTCCGCCGAACTGCTGTCGGAGGCTCCCGAGCCGGTGGACGACCCGATCGGGCCCGTGCCCGCTCCGCCGATCGCACGCGGCCTGCTCGACCCGCACCCCGACGTGGACGTCGTCGCCGGATACGCCCAGTGGACCGCCCTGCGGGTCGACGGACTCGACCACGACGACCTGGTCACCGGGGTGCAGACCGTGCTCGACCACCACGACGCGCTGCGGCTGCGGGCGGGCGACGGCCTGGAGATACTGCCCCGCGGCGCGGTACGGGCCGTGGCCGGCGAGGCCCACGGCGAGGACGTGACCGACCTGGCCCGGCGGCTGGCGGGAGAACTCGACCCGCGCTCGGGCGACCTGCTGCGGGCGGCCCTGCTCCGCACCGGCGACGACACACCGGACCGGCTGGTCGTCGTCGTGCACCACCTCGCCATGGACGGCGTGTCCTGGCGCATCCTGCTGCCCGACCTGTACACGGCCTGCACGGGCGGCACCCTCGAACCGGTCGGGACGTCCTGGCGGCGGCACGCCATGCTCCTCGCCGAGCAGGGGGAATCCGGCGCGCGGCGCGACGAACTCGACCACTGGCGGACCGCGCTCGGCTCCGCGTCCCGGCTGGGCGCCCGCCCGCTGGACCGGACACGGGACACGGTGTCGACCGCCCACCGGTCGGTCACCGTGGCCTCGGCCGAGGCCACCGAGGCGCTGCTGACCACCCTGCCCGCGGCGTACCGCGCCGGTGTCGACGAGGTGCTGCTGGCCGCGCTCGTCCTCGCCCTGCGGAGCTGGGGCCTGCGCGACGACGCGGTGACCGTCTCGATGGAGGGCCACGGCCGCGAACACCTCGAACTGTCCCGCGCCGTCGGCTGGTTCACCAGCGAGTTCCCGGTACGTGTCCCCGCGTCCGACGACGTACGGCAGGCGCTGCGCGCCGCCAAGGAGGCCAGGCGCTGCGTACCCGACGGCGGTGTCGGCTACGGCGTCCTGCGCTTCCTCGATCCGGAAGCCGGCAACGAGCTCGCCGCCTCCCCGCCACCGGACGTACTGCTCAACTACCTCGGCCGGTTCACCCCGTTGACCGGAACGGGATGGCGCCTGCCGGAGCACGACGCCTTCTCGGTGATCGAGCCCGGCGCCAAGGCCCTGGAACAGGTGCTGGCTCTCAACTGCTTCGTCCACGAGGAGGGCGTCCCACGGCTCGCCGTCGAGTGGACCGCCGCGACCGGGGTGCTCGGCACCGACGCCGTGGCGGCGCTCCAGCAGGCCTGGGCCGAGGTTCTGGACACGCTGGCCGCGCACGCGCTGCACACCCCGGGCGGCCTCACCCCGTCGGACCTCCCGCTGGTCGGACTCGACCAGCCCGCCATCGACGCCCTCGAACGCACCGGCCGCATCGCCGACGTACTGCCCGCCACCCCCCTCCAGGTCGGGCTGTCCTTCCACACCCTGGTCCGCGACGACCACGACACCGACGTCTACGTCGTCCAGGCCGTGACCACCCTGGCCGGCGAGCTGGACCCGGATCGGATGGCCGAGGCCGCACACGAACTGCTGCGCCGCCACCCCGCCCTGCGCGTGTACCTGGGCACGGCCGGCGACGACGTGGTGCAGGTGATTCCCGCCGAAGTCGCCCTGGACTGGCGGAAGGACGACCGGTTCCCCGAAGCGGCCCGCGCCGATCTGCAGCGCCCGTTCGACCCGGCCCGGCCGCCGCTGATCCGCTTCCTGCTGTCCCGGATCGGGCCCGCCGAACACAAACTGGTGATCACCAACCACCACGCCCTGCTGGACGGCTGGTCGATGCCACTGGTCGGCCGCACCCTGCTCGCCGTCTACGCCGAGCTGAGCGGCGGCCCCGCCGCACCTGCCGCCCCGCCGCTGCCGGAGTACTTCCGGTGGCTGGCGGGCCGGGACCGGGAGGCATCGCTCGCCGCGTGGCGGGACGCGCTGGCCGGCCTCGACGACGCGACACGGCTGGCACCCGCGAGCACCGGCACCGCCGTCGAGCGGCCCGGCCGCGAGACCGTCGGGCTGGGCCGAGAGTTCAGTGACCGGCTGCGCGCGTTCGCCCGCGAACAGGGCGTCACCCTGACGACGGTGCTCCAGACGGCCTGGGGCCTGCTGCTGGGCAGACTCACCGGGCGCCGCGACGTCGTCTTCGGCTGCCCGGTGTCCGGACGGCCCGCCGAGGTCGATGGCGTGGAGTCGATGATCGGACAGCTCGGCACCACGATCCCGGTGCGCGTCCGGCACACCCAGGACCAGACCGTGCTGGACCTCATGGCCCAGGTGCACGCCGAGAGCGTCGCACTGGCCGAGCACCACCACGTGGGCCTGCCCGAGATCCAGCGGGCGGTGGGCATCGGCGAGCTGTTCGACACGATGCTGGTCATGGAGAACTTCCCGCTCTCCAGCCGGAAGCGCACCCCGCTCGCCCCCGGGCTCGACCTGACCGGGGTGGAGATCACCGACGCCACGCACTACGCGCTGACCGTCATCGTGATCCCGGACGAGGAGATCACCATCGGCCTGGGTCACCAGCCGCGCGCCTTCGCCGCGGAGACCGTGCGCGACTACGGCCGCTGGCTGCACAACCTTCTGCGGGAGATCGTCGACGACCCGGCACGCCCCGCGATCCGGCTGCCCGTGCTCGACCCCGACGAGCGGGCGCGGATGCTGCGTACCGGCACCTCCGTCGTCCCCGCCCGGGCCCGCGGCCACTGGCTGGACGAGTTCGCCGCCCAGGTGCGCCGCAGGCCCGGCGCCGAGGCACTGGTCTGCCGCGACCGCAGCCTGAGTTACACCGAGTTGGACCGGTGGGCCAACCAGGTCGCCCACGCGCTGATCGAGCGCGGGGTGCGGCCCCAGGACCCGGTCGTGGTCCTGCTCGGACGCGACATCGAGATGACCGTGGCACTGTTCGGTGTGGCCAAGGCGGGCGCGGTGTACGTACCGATGGACGCGAGCTACCCGCGGGAGCGACTGGCCTACATGTTCGACGACATCGCCCCGGCCGCCGCCGTGACGACCGGCGCCGAACTGCCCGTCGACCGAGAGATCCCGGTGCTGCGGCTGGACGACCCGGCCACCCTCGCCGCCGTGCCGGACACCGACCCGGCCGGGGCACGCGCCGGGCTCACCGAGGACGCGCTCGCCTATGTCATCTACACCTCCGGCACCACCGGGCGGCCCAAGGGCGTCGGTGTGACCCACCGGGGCGTGCCCGACCTGATCGCGTTGCAGGAGGAGGTCGTCGGGGTCACCGAGCACGACCGGTACCTGCACTTCGCGTCGACCGGTTTCGACGTCGCGTTCTGGCAGACCATGGTCCCGCTGCTCTCCGGCGGCACATCCGTGATCGCGCCCGAGGAGGTGCGCGTCCCCGGCGACGAACTGCTCGACTACATCGTCGAGCACCGGGTGACCGGAGTGAACCTGCTCCCGTCGTTCCTGGCCGCGATGCCCGACGACCGCACCGTCGACCCCGATGTGTTCTTCGTCGTCGGTGCCGAGCGCCTCGACCCCGAGCTGGCGCGACGCTGGGGCGAGGGCCGCCGGGCGCTGTTCAACGCCTACGGGCCGACCGAGGTCACCATCAACTCCACGACCTGGCACTACGACCCGGACGACGCCGGACCGTTGCCGATCGGCCGCCCCGACCCCAACGTCCGCGCCTACGTCCTCGACGGCGGACTCCAGCCGGTCGGCGTCGGCGTGACGGGCGAGCTGTACCTCGGCGGGCCGAGCCTGGCTCGCGGCTACCTCGGCCGCCCCGGTCTGACCGCCGCCATGTTCGTGGCCGACCCGTTCGGCCCGCCGGGCGAGCGGCTGTACCGCACGGGCGACCTGGTGCGGTGGCGGCCGGACGGACAGCTGGTGTTCCTCGGCCGTGCCGATCACCAGGTCAAGGTCCGCGGCTTCCGCGTCGAGCTGGGCGAGATCGAGTCCACGCTGACCGGCCACCCCGACGTGCGCGCCTGCGCCGTGATCATGCGGGAGGGCAGGCTCGTCGGTTACGTCATCCCGACCGACGGCGCCGACCTGGACACCGCGCGGCTGCGCGCCTGCCTGGCCCAGGAGTTGCCCGACCACATGGTGCCGGCGGTGCTCGTGCCGATCGACCGGCTGCCGCTGACCCCCGGCGGCAAGCTCGACCCCGCCGCGCTGCCGGACCCCGGGACCACGGCCGCCGCGCGGCGCGAACCCGCCACCGAAGCCGAGGCGTTGCTGCTCGATGTGTTCCGGGACATCCTGGGCACCGACGAAATCGGCCCCGACGACGACTTCTTCGCCATCGGCGGGGACAGCATCGTGTCGCTGCAAGTGGTGTCCCGGGCCCGGCGCCGAGGGCTCGGCCTGAGTGCCCGGGACGTGTTCGAGGGAGAGACGGTCGCCGGGATCGCGGCGCGGGCGCGGGCCCTCGACGGCGGTGCGGCACCCGTGGCCGGGGACGCGCCGCTGACCCCGGTCATGCGGGACCTGCTGCGCCG
>NZ_JBEXPH010000256.1:0-9840 GCF_040611955.1 Streptomyces sp. NPDC006510
GCAGTACCGGCCCGACACCCTCGACGGCTTCATAGCCGGCACCGGCCTGGCCGTCGACACCCCAACGTCACCCTAGCCAGCCGAAGTCAGTAACGCCGTCCGGGAAACCAGCGAGTATGCGGGCATGGCCGCACCGGTGCGTCTGCGTGACATTGATGACGCTGAGGGAGAGCGGCTGCTGCGGATCATCCGCAGGGGCACCGGGTCGGTGGTGACCTGGCGGCGGGCCCAGATGGTGCTGCTGTTCGCTCAGGACATGCCAGCGGCGCGGATCGCCGAGGTCTCGTTCACCAGCGACGACCGGGTCCGGGACGTGATCCACAACTTCAACACCGACGGCTTCGAGTCTCTGTATCCGAAGTACTCCGGCGGCCGGCCCAGAACGTTCACGCTGCTTCGAGCGGCGCGAGAACAAGAAGATCGCCAAGTCGAAGCCGACCGAGCAGCGGCCCTCGCCGCTTGACAAACGGCATTAGGAATCGATGGCAGGTGATCAAAGTTCGCTGGCACAGGACATCTTCACCGGTGTCCCGTCCCGGCGAAGACTCACTGATCGCCCTCGTCGATTGACCTCTGCGGGGTTCGTGCCATCGGACCCTGACTTTCCAGGTCAGGTGGATGTGGTCAGCGTCGCGCAAGTGGGCGCGGCGCTCACCCGAGGGTGTGGCTGTCGTGGTCGAAGGCGAGCCGGAACTCCGGGAAGCGTGTCCTCTTCGGATCCAGCAGGTCGATCAGCGTGACCAACTGCGTCTGCAGATCCTGCAGCCGAGTGATGGCCGGGGCGGTGTCCGCAGCGAGCCGGTCCATGTCCGCCAGCAGGACGGAGAACCACTCGGCGAAGTCGTTGTCGTGCTTCAGCTTCGCGCAGAACTCCGCGTAGCCCAGACAGCGACGCTGACCCGGCTCACCATCGGGATGGACCATCAGTTCGCCGATGGCCCGCTGCTGAACGCGGAACAGGCGCAGCTCATTGCTCACCGGATCGATCCTGGCCAGGCTCGATCCGATCCGTGAGATCTGCCGCATGACCTTCGTGTTGACGCGGCTCCGGCCAAGGTCGAGGAACTGGATGTCACGGCGCAGGATCTCCACCCAGCCCAGATACTCGGCGAGCACGAAGACTGTGCTGCGCCGCACGAAGTCGGCCTCGCGATCGGTGCCCCGTGCGAGGAAGGATGTCAGGAAGCCGGCGCCGCGCGAGGGGTCCAGGTCGACGACGTGGCCGTGCAGGATGTTGTAGAGCCTGGTCTGCAGATCGAACGTGGCCCACGCCAGGGAGGCTCCGTACCGGTCCATGTAGTTGCGTTGCTCCCATGACCGCAGGCGGCGTTGCTGCCAATAGCTGACAAGCGCGGCAACCGCCGCACTGGAGACGGCGACGATCGCCGAGACCAAGGACAACGAGTCCATGCATCCCCCCGGGGGTCACGGTGTCATCATGCGCCGCCAGGTTATGGGACAGCCCTGCCCACGTTCGATGGCGCGAACCGCACAGCCGTGGTCAGTTGACTCGTGACCTGGGGCCGGCATCAGACCCAGGCACTCACCGATCACTGCACAGCAATTCACTCAGTGGCCGGTGGTACGGAGGACGACGTGATCGAACTGGACCGCGGCGTCGTCAGCGAAGTCGGGACATCCTTCGGGATGTGACCGCCCCGGACCTCGCCGGGGCCCGATTCCTCCGTACCGGGGTCCGGCGGCCCGGCCCGGCGATACCGTGGTGACACACGCCAGAGAGACAAGCCCAGGAGACCCGGATGAGCCAGCAGCCGGCCCCCGCGCCCGCCCGCCAGCCCCTCGATGAGCACGCCGCCGACTCGGTCCGCGCGTACGCGGCCGCGGAGCGCGCCAAGACGGACGTCCTCGCCTCGGTGCTGGAGGATATCGCCGCGAACGGCTACCCGGCACCTGAGTCCGGCGTTGTCTGGGAGACGGCCCGGGACGCCCACCTCGCCCACCTCGCCCACCTCGCGGACGAGCAGCCCCGTGTCGCCTGAGCACGCCGCACGCCGATCCCGCGTCATCATGGTGGAGCCCGCGCTCACCCAACTGGCGAAGCTCACCGCGAGCGAGACACACCGCCTGGACCGCGCGATCGTCGCCATCAGCGTCAACCCGGAACTGGGCACCGAAGTGCCCGACACCCTGCTGCACGACTACACGGACGAGGTCGACGGGGTACGGGTCATCTACTTCGTCACAGCGCTGCGGACGATCACGATCGTCGCGTACGTCGAAGCCTGAAGGCACAGCAGCAGCGCCCGCGGATCCAGTTGGGCCGGGGCGCCGTGGGTGCTGGTGGTCCGGGGCGCCGGAGACGATGATGATCGAAGGCGGAGGCCGCGGACGGTGGGGGTCGTTGTCTCGGTTGGAGACCGGCCACCATGGGCTTCAGGCCCTGGCTGTCGTGGGTGTTGGCGGCGGAGACGCCGACGACCAGCGGCAGTCCGTTCGCGTCCGACAGGACGTGCATCCTGGAACTCGGTTTACCCCGGTCCACGGAGCCGGGGCCTGTGAGTTCGCCCCATTTCTGGCCCGTACGTGGGCGGAGTCGAGGACCACGCGGGTAAGGTCGAGCAGTCCGCACTCGTCGATACGGGCGAGCACCGCCTCATGCAGCCGACCCCGGACACCGGCTCTGGACCAGATGACGAAACGCCGGTGGGTCGTCGACTTCGAGACCCCGAAGCACGGCGGGTTGGTGGTGGCGATGAACAGGCTCGGGTTGACCATGCTTCCGGCGCCGGAGCCTCGGCCGGCGACGCGAATGCCCATGGCACGGACATCGGCGACGACTTGGGCGACCGCGAGGAAGTAGGCCTCGAACCCGAGCCGGCCGATGATTCCGAGCTCGTAGTCGAGCTGATCCATCGCACGCTGGTCGAGATCCAGGCCGCGGGCGACCATCCCGGCCTCGCACCTCTGCCGCAGCAACCGCATCGCCCCCTGCGCATCCGCGTCGGCGCCGACGACGGTCGGCTCGGGGAAGTGCGGTGTCCCCAGGCCCAGGTCCTCCACCGGATCGAGGGTGCAGAAGTCCGCAACGGCGACGGTGTCGGCGATCAGCCGCTTTGCGCGCTGCTGGTCCGCTCCGGCCGCTGTGGCGACCCGCTTCGCGATGGCCGTCATGTCGGTGGGGTCTTTTGAGCCAGCGCTCTCCGCAGTCCAGGCCTCGCCGGTCGATCGGCCGCAGCAACCGTGCGGCGTTCAGCACGTCGGCGATCCGGTGCTGCGCCGGGTCGGCGCAGCGGACGGCGTTCGTGAGCACGGCCGGGATGGCGAGACGGTCGGCGAGTGCGAGGGTGTGCGCAGCCAGGCGGACGGGGCCGGGCCCGGTGCCGGGCAGGCTCCAGCACACGACCTCCAGCCGCAGGCCTTCGCCCGCGACCTGCCGCCACGGCGCCAGGAGCTTTTCGGCGAGGTCCGCACGGCCGGCTGCGGGAGCGGGCAGCGGTTCGGATGCGGGGCCGAGCAGCACCGTTAGGCCTTCGCCCGCGTACTGGTCGAGCTGCTCCCACGAGGCCGCCTTCGCAGCGCCTGTGGGGAACGCGGCAACATGGGCGGCGGACACCATCCGGCACAGCCGCCGCCACCCGTCTGCGTCCCGCCCGAGGAACGTCGCTGCAGGCAGATCGTCCGGGCGCTGACGTCGAGGACTTGGGCGACTCCTACGACGGTGGCGCCGCGGGCCCGGCGAGGAGCCGCCTGGCGTGGACGATCTCGGCGGGGGCTCCAGCGGGCCCCGCCACGGAGTCAAGGGGCCCGCAGGAGCGCTCCGTTGTGGACGCGTCCCTAGAAGGGTTCCGCGGCCCGGAGGAGGCCCTGCGGAAGATAGGGGGATTCGACGCGGATGTCCCAGCCGCGACGGCGAGCGTGGCAGGCCAGGGCGAGGATGTCGAGGTTGACGGAGGCGTCCGGATCGTCGGCGCGGTCGGCGACCTGGTAGTAGTCGCGGTGGGCTTCGAGCGCGTCGGCCAGGGCCAGATTGAAGCTCTCCTCGTCGCCCTCCACGAGCTGCGACAACAGCACGGCCGGCGGCATGGCGAAGCCCCAGTCCTTGGCCTTCTCGGCCTGCTGCAACGCCCGCTGCGCGGCCGGTTCGGGATCGTCGCCCTTCAGGTAGGCATGGAGGGCCTCCCGGTACGCGGAGAAGGCGGAACCGTCCGATTGCGCGAAGGCAGGACCGGTCAGGACCAGCGGGGCCAGGTCCTCGCGTGCGCCGGTGATCAGGGCGAAGGCAGTGGCCTTCTCCCAGTTGCCAGCGCCGGCCCTCTCGCCGCGCTCGGCTCGGTAGCTCAACGTGCGGCCGTCGACGGTCACCTCGGCCTCGGTGCCCGGCTCCGCGAGGGCGATGCGGAACAGGGCCGCCCCCGTCCGGGAGGCCAGCCTGAGGTTCGCGAGCTGGGCATCCGTCACATGGCCGGAGTCCTCCGCGCGCCACTTGAAAAGACGCTCCTGGTCGCTCATGACGCTGCTGAGCCGCCAGACGTCGAGGGGTTCTCCGTCGACGGCGGTGAACGCCTCCTGGACGTGCTTCTCGTAGAGGGCCTCCACCTGCGGGGTCACCGTCCGCTCGCAGGCCGGCCGCTCCACCACCAGCGGGCCCGCGGCGAGCGCGGCCACGGCGTCCGGCCGCCGATCCCTGCCGAAGCCCGCCACCCGGGGGCCGCGGCTCTCGAAGCCGATGATCAGAGCGTGCGGGAGGTAGCCAGTGCTGACGGCCGGTGCCCAGCCCAGGGTCCGGTAGGCGAGCGCGGCAAGGGCGATGGGGACAAGCGGGAGGAGAGTACTCGGGGAGGCCGAGGGGCCGTGCAGGGTGGTGTGCCTGGCCAGGAGGTCGGCCAGCGCGGCATCGAAGGCTTCCCGGTCCTCGGCTGCCAGGGCGCGCAGCGTGCGCAGCGCCATGCTGTCCGTCCGGTCCAGGAGGGGCTCACCGGTCTGCCCGGCGCGGGTGCGGATGCGGTCCAGGGCCGCGTCGATGGCGGCGATCTTGGCCTGCGCGCTCGGTGGGTACTCCTCGTCGTCGCCGGTGTCGTCCAGGACCACGGCCATCAATCCCGTGGCCAGTTCGCCGAGGGGCGTCCCCTGCGCCCGCCCGGCGAACTTCTCCCGGGCGAAGTGGAAGGCTTCGCCGTGCCATTTTGCCTTGTCCCTGAGGACCGACAGGCACAGCGCGTCGGTCCACTCCCCCGGCGTGACGTTCTCCTCGGGGGCATCCTCACCCGGGTCGTAGCTCATGCCGAAGTTCACGTACTCCAGGAAGACCTGGAAGCTGCAGTGCGGGTGGTATGCGGCGTAGGCGACGGCGCCGGCAGCGGCTTCGGAGGCGTCCTTGAGGGCGGCCTTGGCTTCCGGGGTGTCGAGGTCGGGTATCTCGACGGAGAGGGCACCCAGGTAGTCGAGGAACTCGTCGGCGATCGACTGCCATTCGTAGGTGGCCATCCGGCCGGCCCGCGACATGGACCGCACCTGACCCCCGATCCGGCTGGTGAAGTCCTCGCGCGCTGCCGACACGACGGCCCCGCTCACCTGGTGACGCTCTATCCGCACTGTCCTGCTCCTTGATCGAATCTCTGCGGACAGCCTAGGTGCGGGATCTGACAGGCAGCGGCTGCTGGACACGGGGGCCTCAGCCGGGCCGCGCCGAGGGTCTTGTGGCGGGTGCGGCCGGCGGCGGTGATGCGGGCCGCACCCGATGACGTGAACAGGTTGCGACTGAGCGACTGCCATGCCGCGCCGTTGGCTCGGAAAGCCTGTGGTGACCGGGCATACCGAGCGTCCGCCGTCGCCCGCCCCAGCCCGGTCGAGGCTGGGAGCCCCAAGCGCCTCCACGGCCGAGCGCGCCGAACGCCGGCCGCCGTTCTCAAGGCGATCTACGCGTACGACAGCCGGCGGACAGAGCCGTCGCGGGGCGACCTGGTGGATCTGCGGCGGCACCGGTCGGCGCCGGAGTTCGACCTCGGTCGCATCCTCGAAGACCGGAGAGCCCTACTGAAAGAGCACCTTCTGAAGAAGGGCGAAGGCGCTCTGTTCCTGATCGCCAACCAGTTCGACGTGCGCCACCGCAATGCCGGTCAACAAGGCGAGTACGACGAAGCGTTCCTCGACTGGATCTTCTGGTGGTACCTGGCCACAGTGGAACTGACCAATCGACTGATTGCGTCCCGCAGTGCCCCCCTTCGTGCCGGTGGCCCCAGGGGCACCGGCACGAAGGGGAGCTGCTGTGGTTTCAGCTCAGACGGTAGCCGAGGAGGGCGATGCCGGCGGCGGCGGCGCGGTGCTGGTAGGCGCGCAGTCCGGGGGGCGCCGGGGGGTGCGGGTTTGCGGGCGTTGTGGTGCCAGTGGCCGGTGAGTGCGGTGAGTGCGGTGAGGAACGGGGTGATGGCGTCGGGGCTGGTGGCGGTGGCGGGGGGTCGCGGAGCAGGCGGGCGACGTCTGCGGGTGCGTGTCCGGCGAGGACGAGTTGCGGGGCGAGGGACGCGGCGTCGATGCAGGCCGGGACGGTGGTGGCGTGTGCCCAGTCCACGAAGGTCACGCCGAGGTGGCGGTCGCGGACCATGTGGTCGGCCCGCAGGTCTCCGTGGGCGATGCGGTTGCCGCGGGCAAGGTCGGGCCGGGCGGCTTCCAGTTCGGCGAGCTGCGGCAGGCGGTCACGGGCGGCGGGGGCGAGGTCTGCCGGCGGGTCGCGGAGAAGTTCGTCCCAGCCGTGTAGACCGGCCGCTGTCGAAGGCGTGGTGCTCACCGCCGCTGCGTACGGCGCCGGGGCGGGGCTGGAGGTGAGCTTGTCCAGGAGCGCCCATGTCTGTCCGGCGTCGCCGGAGGCGGGGGAGAGGTCGGGGTGTGGGCTGTCGAGGTGGGCGATGACGACGGCGGTCCAGCCGGCGGCGTGGTGGATGCCCAGCAGTTTCGGGGCCGGGGCGCCGGGAGGCAGCGCGTCCAGGACGGCGGCTTCGTGGACGTTGGCGGCGGTGAGCGGGTCGTCGTCGGGGGCCGCCTTGACGAAGGCCCGTCGCCCGTCGGCCAGACGGAGGGCGGCGGCCAGTTGGTGGCCGAAACCGCCGCCTGGGGTGACGGTGTCGGTCACGGGTGCGCCGAGGGCGTCTTCGAGGCGGGCGCGCAGCGCCGTGGGGACGTCGGTCCATTGCAGACGGCCGCTGGTGGGCGGTACAGGCATCGGGCCAGCTTTCAGAGGTCCGGGAACGGTGACGGGGTGACGGGGGTGCGCGCCGAGCCGGACCGGGAGTCGGGGCTGAGGAGCGGGAGTCCGCGCTCTCAGCGCTCCAGCTCGGCGCCGGGCGCTCGTCGCCGCATCACGTGCATTGGCCGGTGTCCTCTGAGTGCAGAAGTGCAAAGGGCCGCCCGTAGGGGCGCCCTTGTAGTGCGGCGGGTGGGTCACGCGCTGTCGATTGGGGGCAGGTGGTGCAGCAGGGACGGCCCGATGCTGGCGGGCTCGGGCAGGAGGTGATCGGCCCCGGCGGCGCGCAGGGCGGCGGGAGGGTGCCGGCCTCAGACCGCTCCGAGCGCGACGACGCCGACAGCGCGGGCCGCGGTCATGCCGGTGGGGCTGTCCCCTACAAACACCGCACGCGCCGGTGGGGCGTCCAGCCGGCTCAGGGCGAGATACAGCCCGTCGGGAGCCGGTTTGGGCGGCGCGTCCTGCCGTGTGACGACGACCTCCAGCAGCTTGGGCAGGGCTGACCGTCCCCGTCACGCAGGTAGGGGCGGGCGGCCAGGGCCTGGTAGGCGTGCCTCCACCGTCCACACCAACCAGGAGGCATACAACGGCGACGCCTTCCCCCGCGGCCACGCCATCTACCTCGCCCGGCTCGCCGAAGCCCACCTCGGTCTTGGCGACGTCGACGCCGCCGTGGCCACCGCCCACGACGCCGTCGACCGAATGGGAGGCGTCACCTCCGCCCGCGGTACCCACATCCTGGAAGACCTGCGCAAGAAACTCGCCCGCCGCCGCGGGATACCCGCCGTCGCCGACTTCCTGGACTACACCAACACCGAGTGATCGCCCGGCGCTCCTTCAAGGCCGGTGAGCTTGGCGCAGCGCGGACGGTACGCCGACCGAACTGGGTGACTCAGCGCGGCGTGCGGCAGTTCGGGTCGGTGCAACTGCCGGCCAGCGCCAGTGTGCGGTCCTCTGGAGACGAGTCCAGCCATTCCGCGCGCATGGCCTGAAGCCGGGCGACGTCCGAGGCCAGGTCGGGCACCTCGGCCCGTAGGCTGTCGGCCCACTGCTGGGTGAGCGTCCGGCCGTTGACATACAGCTCGCCGTCCCGGTCACCGACCGGGAACAGCACGCCGCTCTGGGAGGGGATGACCATCGCACCCACCGGCTCGGAGACCTTGCCCCGGCGGACAAGCACCGCAGTGGCGGCCTGAGCGTCGGACAGAGCCTTCTCATCCAACGGAGGCATCGGCTCAGCCGCGGCTGTCAGAGGTGCGCAGTACAGTTCCGTCATGGCAACCAGGATCAGTCTGACCCTCGACTGCAAGGACGCGAAGCTCCTCGGCGGCTTCTGGAAAACGGCGCTGGGTTATGTCGACGAGCCGCCACCCGCTCCCTTCAAAACCCGCGAAGAGTGGCACGCGAGTTTCAACCTGCCGGCGGAAGACTCGGTGGACGACGTGGCATGGCTCTGCGATCCCGACGGCATCGGGCCCCGGCTCTCCATCCTCAAGGTCCCCGAGCCGAAGACGGCAAAGAACCGACTCCATATAGACGTCCGGGTGCCAGGGCACGGCAGCCCTGAGGAGCGATGGGCACGGATCCGGGCGAAGTCCGAGCTGCTGGTGAAGGCGGGCGGTATCACTCTGGAGGAGTTCAACGGGCACCACATAATGATGGCCGACCCGGAAGGCAATGAGTTCTGCGTCGCCGCTGCCCGGCCTGAGGGCTGACAGGGCGCGCGGCTGCTCCCCTGCGGTGCGTGACTGCGGGCAGGTCGTTGCCGGCCGCGGAGGGGGACCGACGTCAGATACGTGTGAAGCCTTCGGCAGGAGTGGGTCTGCGAGGATCAAGTTCCGTAAGCCCAAGGGCTTCACGTGGCCTCCAGTAACGCCTGCACCGCCGTCCTGGACGTCAGCAGGGATACCGTCGAGCACCTGGCCCGGCTCCTGCACCAGCACCGCGACACCCGTTCCTACCAGGGGCTTCACGCGTATCTGATCCCGGCTCAAGCCCGTCTGATGTCCCTGGTTCAGGAAGATCTCGAATCGGTCGGACGGGCGGCGGCATACTCTGAGCCTCGTCCGCACTATCTGGGAGAGTCATGACAAGTAGGTTCACCGAGTTGGCCGTTGACTGCCACGACCCCGAGAGGCTCGCGGTTTTCTGGTGCGAGGTCCTGGACTTCAAGGTGATCGACCGGAGCGAGGGCAAGGTCGAGATCGGCTCCTGGGTTCCGACCGTCGAGGATGTTCGGGCCCGTCAGATGTCGCCCACCCTGCTGTTCATCCAGGTGCCCGAGGGCAAGACCGTGAAGAACCGGCTTCACCTCGACGTCAGCCCGATCGACGGCAGCACCCAGGACGAGGTGACCAGATTGCTCGGCCTCGGCGCCACCAGGACGGATGTGGGCCAAGGCTCAGACCGAAACTGGGTGGTCATGGCAGACCCCGAAGGCAACGAGTTCGACGTCCTGCGCACCCTGGCACCGCAGAACTAGGGTGCGTATTCGGTTGTGATCAAGGGGCTGCTCGTGTGAGGTCCTTGATCCAGATCATGGAGGCGCGGAGGTGGAGTCCGGCGAGGTAGCTCCCCGGGGTCTTGTCGTAGCGGGTGGCGATGCCTCGCCATGCCTTCATCCTGTTGATCGCCCGCTCGAC
>NZ_JBEXPH010000257.1:0-9829 GCF_040611955.1 Streptomyces sp. NPDC006510
GATGTGGCCGCCCCAGGCGTCCGCGCCCTCCGAGACCCGCCCGCCGGCCGCGAGCAGGGCCGCCAGACCGCCCTCGTGGGCGCGTTCCGGCGAGGTCAGCACGGCGCGCACACCGGCGCCGCGACGGGCCAGCCGGGCGCCCGCGTACAGCGCGTCGCCCCCGTTGTCGCCGCTGCCGACGAGGAGGACGACCCGGGACCCGTACACCCGGCCGCGCCGCCGCAGCACATCGGCGCAGGCCGCCGCGAGTCCCGCGGCGGCGCGCTGCATCAGCGCGCCCTCGGGCAGCCGGGCCATCAGGGCCTGTTCGGCGGCCCGTACGGTCTGAACGCTGTAGGCGGTACGCATGTGCTCAACCCTCCGCGATCACCACGGCCGACGCCACCCCCGCGTCATGGCTGAGCGACACGTGCCAGTGCCGTACGCCCAGCTCGGCGGCGCGCGCGGCAACCGTGCCGATCACCCGCAGCCGGGGCTGCCCGCTGTCCTCGACGTACACCTCGGCATCCGTCCAGAGCAGGCCGCTCGGCGCGCCGAGCGCCTTCGCGAGGGCCTCCTTCGCGGCGAACCTGGCGGCGAGCGAGGCGATACCGCGCCGCTCGCCGCTGGGCAGCAGCAACTCGCTCTTCAGGAAGAGCCGGTCGGCCATCTGCGGCGTACGCTCCAGCGCCGCGTCGAACCGTTCGATCTCGGCCACATCGATCCCGACCCCGATGATCACGCGTGTTCCCTCATTCCTCGCTACTCCACGGTCACGGACTTCGCCAGATTGCGCGGCTGGTCCACGTCGTTGCCGCGGGCCGTGGCCAGTTCGCAGGCGAAAACCTGGAGCGGCACGGTCGACACCAGCGGCTGAAGCAGCGTAGGGGTAATGGGAATCCGGATCAGATGGTCGGCGTACGGGACGACCGCCTCGTCGCCCTCCTCGGCGATGACGATGGTGCGGGCGCCGCGGGCCCTGATCTCCTGGATGTTCGACACGACCTTGTCGTGCAGCACCGACCGGCCACGCGGCGACGGCACCACCACGACGACCGGGAGGTCGTCCTCGATGAGCGCGATCGGGCCGTGCTTGAGCTCACCGGCGGCGAAGCCCTCGGCGTGCATGTACGCGAGCTCCTTGAGCTTCAACGCGCCTTCCAGGGCCACCGGATAGCCGACATGGCGGCCCAGGAAGAGCACGGTGTCGTGGTCGGCGAGGGAGCGGGCGAGTTCGCGTACCGGCTCCATGGTCCCCAGGACCTGCTCGACCGCGCCGGAGATCTCGGAGAGCTGGCGGATGACGGTGCGGATCTCGTCGCCCCACTTCGTCCCGCGGATCTGTCCGAGGTAGAGGGCGACGAGGTAGCAGGCGACCAGCTGGGTGAGGAAGGCCTTGGTGGAGGCGACGGCGACCTCGGGCCCGGCGTGCGTGTAGAGCACCGCGTCGGACTCCCGGGGGATGGTGGAGCCGTTCGTGTTGCAGATGGCGAGGACCTTGGCGCCCTGTTCGCGGGCGTGCCGCAGGGCCATCAGGGTGTCCATCGTCTCGCCGGACTGGGAGATCGCGACGACGAGGGTGCGGTGGTCGAGGATCGGGTCGCGGTAGCGGAACTCGCTGGCCAGCTCGGTCTCGCAGGGAATGCGGGTCCAGTGCTCGATGGCGTACTTGGCGATCATCCCGGAGTGGAACGCGGTGCCGCAGGCCACGATGACGACCTTGTCGACCTCGCGCAGCTCGTGCGGCGGGATGCGCACCTCGTCGAGGTGGAGCGAGCCCGCGCCGTCGATCCGGCCGAGAAGGGTGTCGGCGACGGCCCTGGGCTGTTCGGCGATCTCCTTGAGCATGAAGTAGTCGTGGCCGCCCTTCTCGGCGGCGGAGACGTCCCAGTCCACGTGGTACTTGCGGACCTCGGCGGGCCGTCCGTCGAAGTCGGTGACGGTGACGCCCTCCCGGCGCAGCTCGACCACCTGGTCCTGCCCCAGCTCGATCGCGGAGCGGGTGTGCGCGATGAACGCGGCGACGTCGGAGGCCAGGAACGACTCGCCCTCCCCCACCCCGACCACCAGCGGTGAGTTGCGCCGGGCCCCGACCACCGTGTCGGGCGCGTCCGCGTGCACGGCGACGAGGGTGAAGGCGCCCTCCAGCCGGCGGCAGACCTGTCGCATCGCCTCGGCCGGGTCGGCGCAGGAGGAGAACGCCTCGGCGAGCAGATGGGCGACGACCTCGGTGTCGGTCTCGGAGGCCAGATCGTGGCCGCGCTCGGCGAGTTCGGCGCGCAGGTCGGCGAAGTTCTCGATGATCCCGTTGTGCACGACGGCGACGCGGCCCGCGTTGTCGAGGTGCGGGTGGGCGTTGGCGTCGGTGGGGGCGCCGTGGGTGGCCCAGCGGGTGTGCCCGATCCCGGTGGTCCCGGCCGGGATCGGCGCCTCGGCCAGTGCCTTCTCCAGATTGACGAGTTTGCCGGCCTTCTTGGCGGCGGCCAGCCCGCCGTCCGCGAGCACGGCGATGCCCGCCGAGTCGTAGCCCCGGTACTCAAGGCGCTTGAGACCCGCGACGACGACGTCCTGCGCCGACTGTCCACCGACGTAACCGACGATTCCGCACATACCGTTCCCTTCGTGGTCACCCGCCCCTCTTCTTCGCATCGTCGCAGAAGGCGACCGGGGCGGCAGGGAGGACGGCGTCGCGGGGCCGAGCCGCCCGGTGCGCGCGGCAGCGGCCGGGCCGCGGTCAAGTACGTGGGCATCGGCGCCGTCGTCCTCGCCCTGGTCCCGGCGGCGGGCCGGGCGCTTCGGGTGGAGCCGCTACGACAGCATCAGGGGCATGTCCCAGTCCGACGGCGTGCCCCCGGCGGAGTACGCGTCCAGGGCCAGGGCCAGGCCCGCCGCCCCGTCGAGATATCCGGAGACATCCGTCGCGAACGGCACCTTCGTCATCGTGAAGCGGTGACCGAAGGGCAGTTCCGGGTCGAAGCTGTCGACCAGCACCGCCGCGATCCGGTCGCGGAGCTGCTCGATCCGGTCGTCGCCGAAGTGCTCGTTCAGCCGCCCGAGCTGGTGCAGCGCCCCCGCCCAGCCGTGGCACAGCGCGTTGTCATTGATGCCCCACCGCTCCAGGGGCAGCGCCAGCAGCCGCTCCACGGAGGCCTTCGCCGTGCCGGTCCAGTCCGCCCGGTCCAGCGCCAGACCCGCCAGCTGGAGCCCGCGCGAGACACCGGGGGCGCCGTAGCACCAGGACGGCCAGCCGGCGGGCGCGGTGAAGGCATCGGGCCCCGCCAGCCATTCGGCGAGGCTCAGATGCGGGGGCCAGTACAGCCCGTGCTCGTCGCGCACCGCCCACCGGGCGAGCAGTCCGGCGGCCGACTCGATGGCCTCCTGCTGGCCCGGTACGCGCACCCCCTGGCGCCAGGCCACGGACAGCAGGGCCAGCGGCCCCGCGACCCCGTGCGACAGGCCGAGATTGAGGTGCCCGTCGGGCAGCCTGTCCTCCGAGCCGATCCGCGGTGCGTCCAGGGCCCACCAGCGCGGCACCCGGTGGCCGCGGTGCTCCACCTCGCCCCGCGCGAGACGGGTCAGGTAGGCCAGTACGGTCTCCAGCTCCTCGCCGCAGGTCTCGGCGCGGGCCAGCAGATAGCGGCCCACCCCCGTCATGCCGCGCACCAGCTCGTAGTGGCCGATGGTGGGCAGCGGGGCGTTCTCCGGGACAGCGGGCAGCGCGGTGCGCACCAGTTCGCGCTGGTACCGGTCGAGCTGCTGGAGCGCGGAGACGTAGCCGCCCGTGGTGCGGTGGGCGATCAGGACGGCGAAGGCGAGGGCGCCCGGTCCCTTGAAGATGCCGCTCGGGGCGGTGTCCCCGGTGGCCGCGGCCCGGGTGGCGGCCGCGAGGTAACCGTGCGCGCGGGCCGTCCGGTCGGTGCCCGGCCGGGCCGCGCCGCTGAAGGCGATGGCCAGGCCGGGGCTGCCGCTGCCGAGGGTCAGCTCGGCCCAGATGCCCTCGGGCGTGCCGTCGTCGGACGCTTCGGCCGGGATCCGGGTGGCGGCCATGGTGGCCGCAGGGTCGGCGAGCCGGTCGAGGATCCGCTCCGAGACCTCCCCGGCCCGTTCACGCAGGACGGTTCGACGGGGCGTGGTCATCGGGTGCTCCTGCGGTCCTCGTGGGCGCGGCGGGCGATACGGGTGCGGGCCGCCCCGCGCAGCACCGCGTAGGCGCGGGCCTCCGCCGCGGCGTCGATGCCGAAGTGCCGGTTGTGCCGCATGTGCAGCAGCGACAGCACGGCCTCGTCGCGGTCGGCCTCGGAGGCGGCCAGCACCAGCTTTCCGTAGGCCGGTGGCTCGGGCGCGTGGGCCCACAGCTCGGCGAGCGCCGGGATGCCCAGCTCGGCGGCGGCGGTTCGGGCGGTGTCGCCCGGGACGTCTCCGGGGCGGATCAGCCGGTCGGCCAGAGCGCGGTGGCGCTGGTAGACCTCGTGGTCGGGGCCCTTGGTGAACATGTGGTCCGCCCAGGCGCACCAGTCCCAGTCGCCGAGCGAGTCCAGCAGCACCGCGTGTCCGGCGGCGGCGAGGACCTCGTCGGGTACGGCCGCCGCCCCGGCACGACGCGCCCGGAGCTGGAGCAGCGCCGAGCGGCTGTCGGTCAGGAAGAGGCCCTCGACGGCCTCCTGCGCGGCCGGGCCGAGGTAGCGGTCGGTCTCCGGGCGGTAGGCGTCCAGCATCATCGTCCGTACGGCACCGGTCCCGGTCAGCCGCCGCACGTGCCGGGCGACGGCGGGCAGCACCCGCCCCAGCAGCGCGGCCGGTTCACCGTGGAAACGGATCCGCAGATGCGGGTCGGGGTCGCGGTAGCGCAGGAAGAACCAGCGGTCGATGTCCGCTTCGGTCTCGGCCAGCAGCGCCGGAAGGTGTTCGGCGAGCAGGGCTTCGTGGGCGGCCTGTTCGGCGTACAGCTTGACGGAGAGCCAGTCCTCGCCCGGCAGATGGACCTCGGTGGGCGAGATCCGGATGCCGGACCCGGCGAGCGGCGGATCGGCCGCGTCCGGACCGGTGGCCGACGGGGTACGGGCGGCACGGACGAGCGGGACGACGATCTCGGTGCTGTGCCCGGAGTTCCAGCCGAGCCCGGCGGCGTCCGCGGTCAGGTCCTCGTAGAGCTGGAACCGGGGTTCCCTGGCGGTCAGTTCGGCGCGCAGCAGCCCCTGGTCCCACGGTTCGCGAAGGTCGATCGGGAACATCTGGTCGTTGCGGGCGATCTGGATGCGGTCGGGCACCCGGCCCCGGCGGCGCCAGTCGCGCAGCCCCTCCTCCCAGGCGGACGCGCCCGCCGACCGGGCCGCTTCCCTCAGACGGCGTCCGGCGAGCCAGCGGCGCGGCGCCGTCAGCACCCGGCCGTAGCGGACGCGCGGGAGGTACGGGAGGACGTCGAGCCCCGCCCAGTCCCAGCCGGACCAGACCCGCGGCCGGGCGGCGGCGAGGTCGGAGAGGAAGCGGGCGACGGGCGGCGCCTGTGTGTCGAGGGCCAGCATGTGCGGGAAGACGGGGACGACCTGACGGCCGGTCGGTCCGTGCAGCAGCCGCAGCCCGTTCTCGCCGGCGGCGACGAGCAGGGTGCGCCAGTCCAGGCAGTGCGGGTCGCCGCGGTCGTCGGCGACCCCGACCGGGATCCGGTACGGCAGCAGCGGCGGCACCTGCACGATGTTCAGCGAGCGCGGGTCGCCGGGCATGACGTCGACCTGGGCGACGAGCACGTCCTCGTCGCCGGGTCCGGTCGCGGGGCCCGCGGCCAGCCCGGCCAGTTCGTCGGTGAGACCGGCGAGGGCGGCGAAGCGGCCCGCGGTCGCGCCGGCCGTCCAGGAGCCGATGTGCGGGCTGCCGAGGAGCAGGAACTCGCCGCGGTCGAGAGCCTCCTGGCTGTCGGCGAGGATCTGGAAGCAGAGTTCGAGGGTGCGTGGGGCGCGGCCCACCGGGGTGTGGCCGGCGGCCTCGGCCAGGCGCGCCACGTCGGCGTCGGTGAGCTCGATGTCGCCGCCGTCGAGGATGGCCTGCTGGGTGAGTTCGGCGATCGCCGCGCGGCGGGGGCGGTCGGCGTCCTCGCCCGTCCCGGCGGCTGGGCGGCCGGGCGCGGCGGCGCCGTACTCGGGCGGCAGCCCGAGGCCGCGGTGCGGGTCCACCAGGTCGCCGAGCGGGACGGCCGAGGCGGTTCCGTATCGCTCGATGAACCGGTCGCGGTAGTCCCGCATGTAGTCGAGGGTGGCCCACTCCGGGGTCATGGCCCAGATCGCGGCGGCGTAGCGACGCACCTCCTCCCCGATCGCCTCCGGCAGCACGATGTCCGCGGGCATCCGCAGGTCGACGTGGACGGGGGGCCGTCGGCCGCCGGCCGCCCCGTCGCCACCGCCGTCCCCGTCGCCACCGCCGCCGTCGCCGTCCAGGGCGCGGACGGCGGTGAGCAGGGCGCGCCAGGAGTCCCGGCCCTCGCCGGGCCGGTCCGCCTCATGGGCGTCGGCGGCTGCCCTGACCGCCCGCAGCCCCTCGGCGGCGCCCGGCACGACCCCGTCGACGGCCGCCTCGACGCGGCCGAGGAGAGCGGCGTCGATGCGGTACGGGGTGAGGGAGGTGAGCAGGAAGCCGTGCTGGACGAGCCCGGCGAGGAGGCCGTCGATGCGGTCCCGGGCCACGGCGGGGAAGCGGGCGCCGAGCTCGTCGAGCAAGGCCGCGTACGGGACGGGCCGCTCGGCGGCCTCCCGGACCACGGCGACGAGGACGTTGTCCTTGACCGAGATGTCGCGGCCGCCGGTGTGCAGGGTGAGCCGGCCGTCGCGCCGTACGCAGAGGTCGTTCAGGACGACGTCGATCCGGCGGCGGACCTCGGGGACGGCGAGCCAGTCGAGCACCCGGCGGTGGAGCCAGCCGCCGTCGAGGCGGACCGCCACCTCGCCGGGGCCGGCGAGCCGGGCTCCGGCGGCGGAGCCGAAGGACGCCCTGCCCACCCCGGCGAACAGCCCGAAGGGGGTGGGGCGGCCACCGGCCCGGCGCGCGTACCGGGTGAGGGTCCTGGCGGCGCTGAGCGTGCGCTTGCGGCCCAGGGCAGCGGCGCCCTCGTCCGTGGCGAGGCGTTGCAGGCTGAGGGAGAGGCTGCCGCTGGCGACCTCGACGGCCTGCCGCAGCAGCGGGTCGGCGGCCAGCCGGCGGAGCCCGGGAACCGGGTCGTCGGCGTCGATGCGGGGTTCGGCGCGGTCGCGCGGCGTACTCGCGATCCGTACGAGCACCGGCTCGCGGACCTCGAAGAGGTCGAGGTCCAGGTCTGGTCGCACGTCGGTCGTCCCCCAGGGTGCGGTGGTACGGGAAAGCGGGGCGGGCCGGGCCCGCCCCGCTTCACTTCGGTCGCAGTCGTCCCGGATGCAGCTGTGTCGGACGCGGTTGCGTCAGGCGCAGCAGACGGGACAGCGGGTACCGATCGCGTAGCTGCTCGGCGAGGTGTAGGTGCCGCCGCCGATCTCCTGCGTCTGGTCGGTGATCTCCGAGATGCGGAGGTCGAGGTCCAGGTCGGTGGCGTCGTTGGTGAGAATCATTTCGGTGCGCATGTGTCCCCCAAAGGGTCATGGAAGCGAACAAATGATTGACGTACCAGAGCGCCTGTACGGCTCTCCCCTGCACACCCTTCACTGCGACCTCACCGCGCGGGGAGGCCGTTTCCGGCCAACTGGAAGAAGCGTCGGAGCGGTCCCTCCGAGCGGGAAGAACGGGCCCGTCCCGGCCCCGGCGCCATCCCGGCAACGGGTCTGCAGCCCCCTCGGGCAGGAACTTTTCCTTCCCTCCCGCGCAGGACGGTCACCGCCCCCAACGGCCGCCGCTCCCCGGGCACATGGCCCCGGTTCCACGTCCCCGTCGGCTTCCGGCCGCGCCGACCGGCTTCTCGCACATTCGACGCGTTCTGGCCTTGCCCCTGACCGACCCGTCAGGCAGCGACCGCCGTCCGTCCCGCAGATCCTGTGAAGGTCACGGACGGCCCCGGGGGCACATCGGGCTCCGCCTACCCTGTGAACCTTTCCGGCCCCTGCGGGGAACAAGGGGTGACACGCTCACCCGCCGAGCCCCAGGAGCCGATGTGACCGGACCACCAGCCAGCGCCGACGACGACGCCGAGGTCATCGCGCAGTCGCTGGAGGAACCCGAGATCTTCGCCGGGCTCTACGACCGGCACGCACCGGACATCCACCGCTATGCCGCCCGCCGCCTCGGGGAGGGTGCGGCGGACGACATCACGGCGGAGACCTTCCTCGTCGCCTTCCGCTCCCGGCGCCGCTACGACACCTCGCGTCGCAGCGCCCGCCCCTGGCTGTACGGCATCGCGGCGAACCTCATCGGCAAGCACCGGCGCAGCGAGGAGCGCGGGCTGCGGGCCCTGGCCCGTACCGGCCAGGACCCGGTGGCCGCGTCCTGGAGCGACCGTTCCGACGACCGGATCGCCGCCCAGGCACCACTGGCGGTGGCGCTCGCCGCGCTGTCGCCCGGCGACCGCCATGTGCTGCTGCTCGTCGCCTGGGCCGACCTCGGGTACCAGGAGGTCGCCGAGGCTCTGGGCATCCCGCTCGGCACCGTACGGTCCCGGCTCAACCGGGCCCGACGCAAGGTCCGCGAGGCCCTCCGCATGGATCCCTCGTTCACGCCCGACGCCATGGAGCTGACCCCGTCATGGACGAAATGACCCAGCTGCGCGAGCTCCGCGCGGACGTGCCCGTTCCCGACCGCGGAGCGCTCGCCCCGGGCCGGCGGCGGCTCACCGAGGCCGCCTCCCCGGACCGCCGCGGCCGCCGTCTGCGGACCGACTGGCGGGTCGCCGCGGCCGGCGCGGCCGCGGCGATCACCGTGGCGGCCGTGCTCGGTACCCAGCTCGGGGATGCCGCCGCGCCCGCCCGCTCCGGACCGGCGTCGACCGCCGGGACCCTGCGGCTGGACAGCCCGACCGAGGTGCTGAACCGGGCCGCCGACGCGCTGGAGAAGCAGCCGGCCGGTCCGGAGCCGCGCGACGACCAGTGGATCTACACCAGGACGATGCAGGCCGCGCAGGACAGCCAGAACGGATCGTCCGGCGTCCGCTTCGAGTACGACCCCGACAACTGGGTTCCGTACGACAACTCCGCCGCGGCCGAGAACGGCAAGGACTCCGACTACCGCACGGCCCGCCAGGCCTACCGGGCCGCCGATCGGCTGCCCGACGACCCGGCGCGGCTGCTGGCAGAGGTCCGCACGTTCTATCCGACCGGGGACACGGCCGAGAGCCCGCCCGAGGCCGAGGCGCAGCACAGCTTCCGCGCGATCGGGCTGATGGCCGAGGCGTACCCGGTCCCACCGGCCGCCCTCGCCCGGATCTACCGGGCCATGGCCACCATCCCCGGCGTGCGTGTCACCGACCACCTGGTGAAGGACGCGGCCGGGCGCGAGGCCATCGCCATCACCCGGAAGGAGGACGGCACGCACGAGCAGCGGGAGATCCTGCTCGACCCGCACGACTTCAGCTACGTCGGTCTGCGTTTCGTGGTCACCGAGGATTACGAGTACGCGCTCACCGACGGCAAGGTGAAGCGTCAGACGATCAAGTTCAAGGCCGGGCAGATCCTCACGAGCGATGCCCGGACCGAAGCCGCCGTCGTCGACGCCAAGGGCGAGAAGCCCTGACGTCACGGGGCCGGGCGGCACGGGTGGGACGCCCCGTCGCCTCCGGGCGGCCGTGACCCGGGGCCGGTGTCCGCCACAGGGGTGCGGACACCGGCCCCACCGCCCGCCCGCCCGCCCGCCCCCCCCCCCCCCCCCCCCCCCCCCCCCCCCCCCCCCCCCCCCCCCCCCCCCCCCC
>NZ_JBEXPH010000258.1:0-9709 GCF_040611955.1 Streptomyces sp. NPDC006510
AGGGCTGCGGCGGAGCGGGCGGCGATCAGGGCGGCCAGTCCGGGCGGCGCCCAGGCGCCCGGGTCCTCGCCGGGCGGTGCGGCGAGGAGCCACGCCGCTTCCCGGGCCGGGGGCCGGTCCGCCGGGTCCTTGGCCAGGCACGCCTCGACGAGCGGCAGCAGGGCGGGCGGCAGGCCGTGCAGGTCCGGTGGCTCGTGCACGGTGCGGAGCAGCACCGCTGCGGCCCCGCCGTCCCCGAACGGGCGGCGGCCGGTCGCCGTGTACGCGAGGACACAGCCCAGCGCGAAGACGTCGCAGGCGGGCCCGGCCCGGTCCCCGGACGCCTGCTCGGGGGCGAGGTAGCCGGGCGTGCCGATCAGCGCGTCGGGCTCGGTGAGGGCGGTGGCGCCCTCGTGGCGGGCGATGCCGAAGTCGATGAGCCGGGGCCCGTCGAGCGCGAGGAGCACGTTCGCCGGTTTCACGTCGCGGTGGACCAGGCCGGCTCCGTGCACCGCGACGAGCGCGTCGGCGAGGCGGGCCCCGAGCGCGCGGACGGTCGCGGGCGGCAGGGGGCCTTCGGCGACGACGACCTCGGCCAGCGAAGGGCCCGGCTCGAACGCGGTGGTGAGCCACGGTTCACGGGCCTCGGTGTCGGCGTCCGTCACCGGGACCACCCAGGGGCCGGTGACCCGGCGGGCGGCCTCGGCCTCACGCCGGAACCTGGCCCGGAAGCCGGGGTCGGCGGCGTGTTCGGCCCGGATGACCTTCACGGCCACGAGCTGCCCGCCGGACGTGCGGGCCAGGTACACGACGCCCATGCCGCCCGCGCCGAGCCGCGCCAGGACGCGGTGGGCGCCGACGGTCCGGGGGTCGTCCGGGGTGAGTGGCCGCATGCCCGGTCAGTTCTCGCTCGTGGGTACCGGGCCGAGGTAGCGGAACGCGCCGTCGCGGACACCGTGGAGGTGGGCCGCCTGGCCCTTGAGCCGGTTGTTCTCGCCGAAGGCGTAGTCGCGGGAGATGCCGTGGTACGAGGAGGCAGCGATCTTCGCGACCAGGTCGGCCCGTGCGGGTGGCCGGTTCTTCCGGGCGAGGGCGGTGAGGGCGGCGAGGACCAGCCCGGCCGCGTCGTACGCCTCGGCGGCCCAGGGAGCGGGGGCGCCGCCGTACTTCTTCCGGTGCGCCGCGGCGAACTCCTTCACGGCGGGGGCCGTCGCGCCGACGCAGGGCGAGACGAACTCCCAGCTCTCGGCGGCGTCCCCGGCGTCCTTCAGGAAGCGGGCGCCCATGGCCGTGTGCATGGCCATGCGGGGTCCCTTGTAGGAGGTGGCGGCGAGCGTCCGGGCGGCGCGGGCGGCCCCGGCCTGGTCCCCGGCGTGGAAGAAGGCGTCGCTGCGGTGGGCGAGCAGGTCGGCGACGACCGGGGCAAGGTCGCGGGTGCCCGCGGGCACCACGCGCGGGTAGGTGGTCCCGTCGGTGGAGTCGACGACGATCCGGTTCAGGAAGTAGCCGGTCAGGTACGCGGACTGGCCGCCGGCCCGGTCGACGAGCACGCCGAGCCGTTGCACGTCGGGCCGGAGCACCAGCCGGTTGCGGATCGGGTACGCCAGCGCGACATCGGACGGGACCGCCTGGAAGAAGGACCTCATGGACCGTACGGCGAAGCTGAGTTGCTGGGACGACACGGTGACGAGCGGCAGCATCGCCTCGTCGTAGGTTCCGAGCACCGCGGTGGTGGCGGGGTCGTCGGTCGGGCCGACGACGGCGAGTACGTCGCGGTCCCGGGTGAACCGCTCGGCGACCCGTACGGCGTCGGCGGCCTCGCCCCGGTCGTCGAGCGCCTTCACCCGCAGGCCGAACGGCTTGTCCGTACGGGAGTTGAACCGGTCGACCGCGAGCCGCACCCCGCGTTCCTGGGCCCGCCCGTCCGCCGCCCGGGGCCCGGACAGGTCGGCCTGCACGCCGATGGTCCAGGTCCGTGCGTCCGCCCCGGCCGCGCCGGAGCTTCCGGTGTCGTCGTCGCGCAGCCACTCCCGTACGACGAAGGCGCCGCCGCCCGCGACGGCCACCGCTCCGGCGCCCGCGAGAAGGAGCAGCCTGCGCCGGGCCGGGGCGGGGGTGCGGGCCCCGGGGTTCTCGGCGAGCGTGGCGTCGATGCCGGGCAGGGCCAGGGTCGCGGCGGACCGGTCGGCGATCAGCCGTACGACGTTCTCGGGCAGCCAGCCGATCGAGCCGTTCGGGGCGTCCTCGGTGATCCGTTCGTCGAGTCCGGCGGCGGTGGGACGGGCGGCCGGGTCCTTGGCCAGCAGGGCGCCGAGCAGTTCGCGCAGTTCGGGGTCGTCGACCTCGTCGAGATCCGGTGCTTCGTGGACGGTGCGGTAGAGCAGGGCGTCCACGGCCCCGCTCCCGAAGGGCGGTCGCCCGGTCGCGGCGTACGCGAGGAGGCAGCCCAGCGAGAAGACGTCACCTGCGGGCCCGACGGCAGCGGCGCCCTCGGTGGCCTGTTCCGGTGCGAGGAAGCCGGGGGTTCCCACCACCAGGTCCGTCGCGGTCAGCGCGGTGGCGTCGGTGACCCGTGCGACGCCGAAGTCGATCAGCCGCGGCCCGTCGGCGGCGAGCAGGACGTTGCCGGGTTTGACGTCGCGGTGGACGAGCCCCGCCGCGTGCACCGACGCCAAGGCGCGGGCCAGCAGCCGGCCGAGGACCCGGACGCTCCGCGCGGGCAGCGGTCCGCACCGGGCGACCGTCTCGGACAGCGCGGGTCCGGGCACGAACTCGGTTGCCAGCCAGGGGCGTTCGTCCTCCGTGCCGGACCCGGTCACCCGTACCGCCCAGGGGCTGTCCACCCGGCGCGCGGCCTCGGCCTCCCGGCGGAAGCGGACCCGGAAGTCGGCGTCCCCGGCGTGTTCGGGCAGGATCACCTTGACGGCGGCCAGCGCCCCGTCGCCGGTCCGGCCGAGGTAGACGGCGCCCATGCCACCGGCGCCGAGGCGTCCCAGCAGCCGGTGCCCGCCGATCCATGACGGGTCCGAGGCCCGAAGCTCTTCCATCACCGTCTGCGCCCTCAGCCCTTCTTCTCGACGGCCTCGTGCAGCCGCATCAGCATGGCGCTCTGTGCCCGGACGCCGAGGTCGCCGATCTCGTCGTCCGTCCACCCCTTGGCGCCCTTGGCGGTCACGGCGAAGGTGAACCGGAGGATCTGGTCCTGCTCCCAGAAGTACGGGTAGGGGCCGCCTGGTTCGGCGCTGCGGTATTCGCCGGATTCCACCAGCGTGTCCTCGGAGTTGACCTGGTTGGCCTCGCCCCGGGCCAGGGCGCCCGCGCCGAGCCCTCCGATGAACTCGCCCTGACGCAGCTGCTGCGTGGGGCAGCGCATCGACTCCTCCAGCGATTCGGCCATCTCCCACCGTGCGCCGTCGTCCGTGCGGTGCACGGTGACGATCGCGGCGAGCCGCAGCGGTCCCTTGCCCCGGCCGGCCGGCACCTCGAAGGAGCGGGTGAGGGTGGCGAGGACCCCGCGGCCCGGCTCGCGCTGCTGCCATACGCAGTCGGCGTCGAGCACCGGCCAGGTGTCCGGGCCGCTTTCGTACGGGCTGCGCGCGACGACCCCGGGGCCGAAGTCTTCGGGGTCCGCGATGACCCGCCCGGTGAGGTCGAGGGCCGCTTTCCGCGTGGTGGGCAGCCGCGCCGGGTCGGCGTCGATGACGGGCTCGCCCGTGGCGCCGGGCGATTCCTTCCCGTCCTTCCCGGCGGCGGTACTGGCGGACGGGGAGGCGCTCGGCCGCTTCTTCGCCGCGTCCCCGCCTCCTCCGTCACTCCCGCCGCACGCGGTCGCCAGCAGTAGTGGTACCGCCGCCAGGACTCCGTACCCGCGCCATCCGCTTACCGGACCGCCGCGCGCCACGATCGACCACCCCCGTATCCCCGAAGTCGCGTCGATCCTATGAGTGCGGAACGGGGGCGGCCGGTTCCCGGCGAAACTGTTGCGCCTTCAAGACGTTCCGGTGGCCGTCGGCACCGCTGCCGGCCGCCTTCGCGGCCCCGTCGGAGCCATGGGGCGGAAAGTCCGCCGGTACGCGGCAGGTGTGACCCCGATGGCCTCGTGAAGGTGCTGGCGCAGCGAGGCCGCGACGCATCCCCTCGTCCAGGAAGACCGGACAGGCCAGATTTCGCCGCTCCTGCGGCAGGGCCCCGAATTCGGTGATCAGCGCTGCGGCAAGGCGGTTCCGGGCACCGGCTGCCCGCTCCGGTCCGGGCTGCTCAGAGCTCGGCCGGTTCCGGGTCGGTGGCCAAGCGGGCGTGCAGATGCTCGTTGTGGTACTTCCCGTCGCCGAAGCGGTAGGAGTCGCGCAGTGTGCCCTCGGGGAGGTAGCCGCAGCGGTCGGCCACCCGGCAGGATCCTTCGTTGCCCACCGCGTGGGCTATCTCGATCCGGCGGGCGTCGGCCGTGGCGAAGCCCCAGCTCGTCACCGCTGCGGTCGCCCTGCTGGCGATGCCCCGCCCGCGGGCGGCCGGCAGCACCCAGTAACCGATCATCGCCAGGCCGTCCTCACGATCGACCCACCGCAGTGCGACATTGCCCAGCAGGGCACCGTCGGCCGCTGCCACCACGGCGAACGAGGCCACGGCGCCACGGTCCCAGGCTCCGTCGCGCGCTTCCACCCAGGCCAGGGCCTCGCTGCGGTCGGCTGCCGCGACCGGGCTCCAGAGCGCGATCCCAGGATCCGCCGCGGCGGCCATCAAGCCGTCCAGCAGGCCCTCCGACTCTGCGTCCTTTCGACTCCATGGACGCAGCAGTACGTCATCGAGGTCGAGTGCGGTGCGGACGAAGGCCCGTCGGTCGACGGGGTCCTGGGTGGTCTGCGGGGGCATGGATGTGCTCATGGCCCCATTCCTATCCGGCCGCCGGAGCCCCTGCCAAACGAATTTCCGCCGGTCACGGGCAGGGTCGGCCCGACGGCACCGGTCCGGGAATTGGATGACTGTCAACTTCCGGCCTTCCTCGCGGTGCTCGCCCTCAACGTCGTCGCCCTCGTGCTCTCCTCGGTCAGCAGCCTGCGCCGGCGGCGGCTGACCAGGCGCTCGCACGAGGTACTCGTCCATGCCTGGAATCCGGCCGAACTCCCCGTTGTCGAGCTGTACTTACCGACCTGCGGTGAACCGCTCGCCATTCCGGACAACGCCTACCGCGCGGTCTCGGCGGTCGACTGGCCCGGCGCGCTGACCGTCCGGCTCCGCGGCGGCGGGTTACTGGCCGGACTTCCGGACCCTGGGAGCGAAGCTCCGTGACGGCTGCACGGGGTGACCGTCCGTCGGTGAACTCGACGTCATGGAGTCCGTCAACGGCCGCGACACCGTCTTCGGCAGCATGCACTGCGGCATCCTCGACGGCGGCCCCTGCGAGGAGCCGGTGGGCCTCACCTCGGGTCCGCGGCCGTGCCCCGGCTGCCGTACCGCGTTCCACTCCTACGCCGTCGAGGCCGGTCTGAGTGCGCTGGTACCTGGACGGCCGCGTCCACCACCGGGTCACCCGGGCCCGGATGGATTCCCGGACGTGGGACCGGGCGGTGCGTCACGGGATGTTCCTGATCCTGAACGTGGCCATGGGTGGCGAACTCCCCGCCGCCGACGGCGCCACCGCGGGCTCCGGCACCGAACCGGGACACCCGATGCGCGTCCAGCATGTCACCGTCTCGACCCGGGAGGGCGCGGCGCGCTCCTGACCGGCCACTCCGCGCCGCATACCGCGCCGCACACCGAATCGGCTCCGGTGCGCGGCGCGGCGGGGTATCAGGTGTCACATGTCAGACGTTGCATGATCCACGCTTCACCTGTCACATGTCACGCGTCAGGAGAGAGCCAGCTCCGTGACGTTTTTGGCCTCCAGGACCCACGTCGCGTTCAGGCCGCCCTGCTTGACCCGTGCGTTGCCGTCGCCCTTGAGCACGCCGATGCGGTTGCCCGACAGGGCGATCTGAATGGCCTGGTTGTACTCGTGGACCCAGGTCGCGCTGAGGCCGCCCTCCTTCACATGGGCCTCACCATTGTCCTTCAGGACACCGATGCGCTTCCCCGACAGTTCGAGCTGGATGACGTCGTCGGCCTCCCGCACCCAGGAGGCGCTGAGGCCGCCCTCCTTCACCCACGCGACACCGTTGCCGGTGACGATGCCGATACGGTCGCCTGCCAGGTCGATGCCGATGACGTTGTCGGACTCCCGTACCCAGGAGGCGCTGAGGCCGCCCTCCTTCACCCACGCGACACCGTCACCGGTGACCACACCGATGCGGTTGCCCGACAGTTCGAGCTCCTTGACCTTGCCGGACTCCTTTACCCACTTGGCGCTGAGGCCGCCCTCCTTCACATAGGCCTCGCTGTTGTCCTTGAGGACACCGATGCGCTTGCCGGACAGGGCGATCTGCTTGACGTTCGTGGCTTCCTTGACCCAGGTGGCGCTGAGGCCGCCCTCCTTCACCCACGCGACACCGTCACTGGTGAGAACGCCGATGCGGTTGCCGGAGAGGGCGATCTGCTTGACACCCGCCGACTCCTTGACCCACTTGGCGCTGAGGCCGCCCTCCTTCACATAGGCCTCACCGTTGACACGCAGGGTGCCGATGCGGTTGCCACCGTTGCCGGAGACCGTGCCGGGCACGGCCTCGGCCGTGGTCGAACCGGCGAGGCCGGCGAGCGCCAGAAGGGCGGCTGCCGCAGAGAGAGTTTTGAGATTCAACGGAGTAACTCCTGTAAACAGGTGGGCCCTTGGGCCCAATGAGCTGCGCCCTCGGGGGATTTGAGCAATCCGAAGACGATCAACGACCGGGAGCGGGGACGGTGTGTAGGCCGTTGGAGTGATGGAGGCGCATTGAGCAGGGTCCTTGCCGCGTACCGCGCCGGTAGCGCGGCAAGGACGTCGAGATGCAGCCGAGCCGGGAACGGGTCGAGGGCTGGTACCTCAGCGGCAAGGACGACGGCTGCACGTGGTGATCGACGACCCGTCGCGCGCCGTACCGGATCGCATCCTGCAGCGCACCGGCCCCATGTCCGAGTCGGAGAAGCAGCGTTGTGCCGCCACCCGGCCGATGACCAGCACACCCGTGGGCGCGGACTCCACGCCGCCTCGGCCGACAAGGGCCTGTTGGACGTCGGAACGCCCGACCGCGCCGGGCGTACGGGCGGTACGCACCGCCCCGTTGGGCTGAAAGCCCCGGCGAAGGCCGGGCCGTTGACCTTCCGGCGGGGTGCGCGCGGGGGCGGCGTGCCTTGATAGCGTCGCTCCCGCGATTGCGGACCGCTCCCCGCCGGGGTCGTCGCTGCGCCCGGACGGCCTGCCCTCGACGGGCGGCCTGCGGAGCGGGCGTGCTGACGGTACGGGGACGTTCGCGGCAAGGACGAAGAGGGCCGACGCATGAGCCTCGCGCAGTTGCACTACACCTCTGCCACCGCGGGGGACGACGGGGGCGGCGCACGGTTCACGGCGGTCGGTGCAGGCATACCCACGCCGGTGCTGGCGGAGGCCGAGCGGCTCCTCGGATACGAGCCGCCCGCAGGAGCCCCTTACCTCCCCACCACCGACGAACTCCGTTCGTTCCCCGAGGCGTTCAGCTTCAGCGCACTGTCCGACGGCAGTCATCTGCTGAGCCGCACCGTGGCGCTCGGCGGCCCCGGCGCCGGCCGTTTCCACGCGCACGCGGTGCATCTTCCGGCCGGTACCCGGCTGCCGGGCGACGCGTTGCCGATCACGGCCTGGCGGTCGCCGAACTGGGCCTCCACCACTCCGGACGGCGGCACGCCCGGCCGCATGGACGCCCTGCCCGCCTCCGCCGCGTTCGGCCCGGAGGCGCTCAACGACTTCGCGGTCTCCCGGAGCCCCTGGCTGGCGGCGGTCTTCGCCGATCTGCGCCGGGTGTGCGAGGAAACGTCCTCGGCGCGGGTCGTTCTCGTGGAGCGGCAGTGCGCCGATGTCGCCCGGTGGATCGCGCTGGCCGGGGCGGTGCTCCCACCGGAGACCGCTCAGCGGCTGACCTTCACGACCTACACCCGCCGTCCGGCCGAGTCCCCGCACCAGGTCGTCGGAGTGCGGCCGGAGGACGCCCCCGGAGCGGCCGGCCCGGACGACGGATTCCGGGTGCGCGACTGCACCGGGGCACGCCCCGCTGAGCCGACGGGCGATGCCTGGGCCGAGACCTGCGCCCGGATCTGGCGCAACCGGTCCCCGGAGCTGTTCCGGGTGGCGGCGGAGCTGCCCGGCGAACCCTTCGCGGCCGGGCCGCTCGCCGTGACCGCACTCTGCGCGGGCGTCCCGCTCGGCCCCGACGAGCGGGCCGCGGCCGCGCAGTGGGCGGCCGAGCGGCCGTACGCACTGGATGAGGAGCGGACGCGGCAGCTGACCGATGCGCTGACCGCCCCCGACCTCGACCGCACGAGCGCCGAACTGTCCGGTGTGGCAAGGCTGTTGACCGCTCTCGACGGGCGGTCCACCGCCGCCACGACCGCGTCGCTCGGCGCTCTGCTGGTGACGGAGGCGGTACGTGGCGGCGATGTCGCCCTCGAACCGCCCGCGCGCTCGGTCTTCGCCGGACCGGCCGGGGAGCGTGCCGTCGCCGCACTCGTCGCGGCCCTGGGCGACGACCTGCGTACCGAACTCGCCACCGGTACGCCCCTCGCGGCCGCCGCGGCCGCCGCTCCCGGACGGAACGTGGGGCGTGCGGTGCAGTTGCTGCGGATCGCGCGGCTGCTCGATGTGGACTGCGCGGAACTGCTCCCCGACGTCGTGGGCCGGATGGCCCGGTCCCTGCTGGACGAAGGGGCCGCCGACTGCGCCGCGGTGCTGCTCGACCTCCTGGACGAGCAGTTCGATGTCCGTACGGCGCTGCTCGGCGAGCTGGACCGGATCACCCCGCAGGACCCGTCCGCGACGGAGCGGCTGCTGACGGGGGTCGCGCTGCCGTTCACCGGGGCCCAGACGCTGCCGCATCTGCGGATGTGCGCGGCGGCGCCGGACGTCCGGGCGAGCGGCGGCGACGACCGGGTGAAGGTGCTGAACACGGTGCTGCGGGCCGGTGGAATGTCACCGTTCACCGAGCCACTGGTGCTGCGTACGGCGATGGGTCTCGTCTGGGGCGACGGCATCCCCACGGCGGGCGAGGCCCGGCTGCTGCTGAGCGGGAGCACGTCCGACGCGCACCGTACGGCCGGTACCTGGTCCGCCCTCGTCGCGGCGGCGCTCGGCGCCCCCGCCGACGACCCGGAAGCCCCCGAGCTCGCCCATGACCTGTTGCGCGGCTTCCCGCAGGAGATCGACGCGCGGGCGCGCGGCGCGCTGCACCTCCTGGAGTTCGCGCGGGACGTCCGGTCGGGGGCGGCGGAGCCCGGCTGGGCGGAACAGGCCCGGAAGCTGTGCGCCGGGGCCGAACCGGTGGAGCCGGGCGTGCGGGAGCAGGCGTTCGGCGCCCTGGCCGGGCGGCTGCTCGCCCCGGACCGGCCCGAGGCGGAGCTGTACGCGTTCGTCCACAGCGACGACCCGGACCTCATCGCGGCCTACGGCACCGCCGCCCGCCGGGACGCGGTGCTCGCCCGGCTGCGCTCCGACCCGGCCTATGTCGCCGACTGCTTCACCGTCTGGAGCTCCCACCCCCACGCGGGCCGGGCCTGGGGCGAGACCCGGGCGGCGCTGCTGGAGGAGGTGCTGCGTCCGGTGGTGCGCGGCCTGTCCGCCGACGGGGTCGCGGCG
>NZ_JBEXPH010000259.1:0-9655 GCF_040611955.1 Streptomyces sp. NPDC006510
AAACGCCCGGTTACATTCCGAACCCGGAAGCTAAGCCTTTCAGCGCCGATGGTACTGCAGGGGGGACCCTGTGGGAGAGTAGGACGCCGCCGAACAATCTTTCAAGGACCCTTGGTCCCAGCGTTCACGCTGGGACCAAGGGTCCTTTTGTTTTTGCCGATGCGCGTCGGATGTCCGGCTGCGCCAGAATGTCTTGTAGTACCCGATGACAGGAGTCATGCAGATGTCCACCAACTCTCCCGACGATCGTTCGGAGCGCGAGCCGCGTCGCCGGGACGGTGGTGACCGAGGCGGCTTCAGCGGCCGCCGCGACGACCGTGACCGTGGGCCGCGTCGGGGCAACGACCGCGGTGGCTTCCGTCGTGACGACAGTCGGCCCACTGGCGGAAGCGGTGGCGGTGGCTTCCGCCGCGATGATCGCGACCGTGACCGGGGACCGCGCCGCGACGACAACCGTGGCGGTGGCTCCGGTGGCGGCTTCCGTCGGGATGACAGTCGTGGTGGCGGTTCCGGTGGTGGCTTCCGGCGCGACGACAGTCGTGGTGGCGGGTTCCGTCGGGACGACCGCGACCGGGATCGTGGGCCGCGTCGTGATGATGAGCGTGGTGGGCGTCCTTCGGGTGGGTTCGAGCGTCGGGATGACCGGCCGCGTGGGCCCCGTCGTGATGACGACAGCCGCGGTGGTGGCTTCCGTCGTGACGACAGCCGTGGTGGCGGTTCCGGTGGTGGCTTCCGTCGTGACGACAGCCGCGGCGGGGGATACCGCGGGCAGCGGGATGACCGTGGGGGCCGGGGTGGCTACCGTGGGCGCGACGACCGTGGCGGGTACGAGCGGCGGGACGACCGGGACCGCGAGCCCATCAAGCGGCTTCCGATTCCCGAGGACGTCACCGGCGACGAGATCGACAAGGACGTGCGACAGGAGCTGATGAGCCTGCCGAAGACCCTGGCCGAGGACGTCTCGCGCAACCTCGTCATGGTGGCCCGGCTGATCGACGAGGACCCGGAACAGGCGTACGCGTATTCGCGGATCGCGCTCCGGCTGGCCTCGCGGGTCGCTGCGGTGCGTGAGGCGGCCGGATTTGCCGCGTACGCCACGCAGAAGTACTCGGAGGCGCTGGCGGAGTTCCGGGCTGCCAAGCGGATGACCGGGTCCGTGGAGCTGTGGCCCGTCATGGCCGACTGCGAGCGCGGACTCGGGAGGCCCGAGCGGGCGATGGCCATGGCCGGTGAGCCCGAGGTGCAGAAGCTCGACAAGGCCGGGCAGGTCGAGATGCGTCTGGTGGCTGCCGGGGCTCGTAGGGACATGGGCCAGCTCGATGCGGCCATCGTCACGCTGCAGAGCTCCGAGCTCGCGTCGAACGCCGTTCACCCGTGGACGGCCCGGCTGCGCTACGCGTACGCCGACGCGCTGCTGGCGGCCGGGCGTGAGGACGAGGCGCGCGAGTGGTTCGGAAAGGCGCTGGAGGCCGACAAGGACGGCTCCACCGACGCGTCCGACCGGCTCGCAGAGCTGGACGGTGTCGAGTTCGTCGACGCACTCGACGAGGACGGCGACGAGGACGGCGACGAGGACGGCGACGACGTGGCTCCGGAGCCGGCTGTCACCGCGAAGGACGAGAACGGCAAGGACGAGGACAAGGACCGTACGCCCGAGGCGTAAGGCATGAGAGAGGGCGGCATCCCGGGAGGGGTGCCGCCCTTTTTGTTGCTGTCGGGTCAGTCGAGGTCGAGGCTCCGCAGGACCAGGCCGGTGGCCGGCTTGGGGCCGAAGGAGGTCGACTTGCGGGGCATGGTGACGCCCTGTCGGGCGAGGTCCCGGACGACTTCCTCGCGTACCGGATGCATCAGGACCGCCGTCGCGTTGTGGCGCTCGGCCTGTTCCACGGCGGCTGCGGTGTCGTGGATGTACGCGATGTGCTCCGGGGCGTCGGGGATCTGCCAGACATGGTCGAGCAGGGCCGCGTGCAGGACCGTCGCGTCGAGGGTCCGCCAGGCGGTCGGGCGGTCGGCGGGAATCGTGCGGGACAGCAGACCGGGGTCGGGGCGGTCGACGAGATGGAAGCCGCCGTCGCCCGCGAGCAGGAACGCGTTGCCTTCGGCGGCCGCCTCGGCGAGTGCGTCCAGGGCCTGGGGGAGCGGTCCGTCCAGGTCGCGGATGCGGAAGAGGCCGTTGAGCGCGGCGAGTGCGTCGGCGACCGGGAGACGGTGCAGCAGCCGGTGTATCGCGCGGACCCGGAGCGGGTAGCGGGCCGTGTCGACGAGGAGGACCAGGCCGAAGTCCCAGGGGCCCGGAGCGGTGTGCTCCTGCTGGAGGCGGAGGTACGTGGCCCAGCGGTGGTGCCCGTCGGCGATCAGGGCCTGGTGGTGGGCGAGATCCGTCTCGATCTCGGCGCGGTCGGCCGGGTCGGTGACCGCCCAGAGCCGGTGGTGGTAGCCGTCCTCGGTGGTGGTGTCCAGCAGCGGTGGCCGGTCCGTGGTCCGCTCGATGACGGCGGTCGCGCCCGAGCCGCCGTCGTCGCTGCGGTAGGTGAGCAACAGCGGTTCGAGGTGGGCGGCAGTGGCGCGCATCAGGTCGGCCCGGTCCTCGACGATATGGGCCATCACGTCCTCGTGCGGCAGGACGATGCCGTCGGCGGGGGCGGACAGTGCCAGTGCCCCGACGACGCCGCGTTGCAGGATCTCGGCGTTGCGCTGCTCGTAGACGTACAGGGCGGGCTCGCTGTCCGGGGCCAGGACCCCCTCGGCCAGCCAGCGGTTCAGGGTCTGTGCCGCCTGCTCGTGGCGGGCCGCGGCCGTGTCCGCCTGCGGCAGGATCAGCCGGACGATGTTGTGCGGATCCGCCGACTCCAGGTGGTGCAGCCCGTCGGGCCGCACCACGACGTCGTACGGCGGTGAGGTCACCGCGGCAAGACTGCCGACCCGCTCGGGGACGTACCGCAGTCCACGGAACGGGATCAGACGCAGTCCCTGGCCGGCCGGACCTGATGTGTTCATTTCTGCATCGTATGCGCGCGGCCGCGATGCGCGATGATCGGGACAGAAGCAGGCAACGAGGAGCGCAAAGAATGAGTCAGGCGAGCAGGACCAGGCCCAGCGGCAGCAGCACCGTGTTGAACGAGGCGTACGACACGGCGCTGCTCGATCTCGACGGGGTGGTGTACGCGGGCGGTCACGCGATCGTCCACGCCGTGGACTCGCTGGGGGCGGCGCGGGACGGCGGGATGCACCTGGCGTACGTGACCAACAACGCCCTGCGGACGCCGGCCGCGGTGGCCGGGCACCTGACCGAGCTCGGCGTTCCGGCGGAGCCCGCCGATGTGATCACCTCGGCGCAGGCGGTGGCCCGGCTGATGGCAGACCAGTTGCCTGCCGGGGCCCGGGTGCTGGTGGTGGGCGGCGAGGGGCTGCGGGTGGCGCTGCGGGAACGCGGGCTGGTGCCGGTGGACTCGGCGGACGACGAGCCGGCCGCGGTGGCGCAGGGGTACGGCGGCCCCGACATGGCCTGGGGGCGGTTCGCCGAGGCCGCGTACGCGATCGCGCGCGGGGTGCCGTGGTTCGCGTCCAACACGGATCTGACGATCCCGAGTGCCCGGGGAATCGCACCGGGGAACGGCGCGGCGGTGGAGGTCGTACGGATCGCCACCGGGGCCGAGCCGCAGGTAGCCGGAAAGCCGCTGCCGCCGATGCACCGGGAGACGGTGCTGCGGACCGGGGCCGAGCGCCCGTTGGTGGTCGGCGACCGGCTGGACACGGACATCGAGGGCGCGTTCAACGGCGGCGTGGACTCCCTGCTGGTGCTCACCGGGGTGACGGACGCGGCGCAGTTGGTGGCCGCCGCGCCGCAGCACCGGCCGACATATGTGGACGCGGACCTGCGGGGGCTGCTGACCGGGCAGCCCGAGGTGACGGAGAGCGGCGACGGCTTCGTGTGCGGGGGCTGGACGGCGTCGGTGCGCGGGGACGAGCTGGTGCTGGAGGGGGACGGGGACGTGCTCGACGGGCTGCGGGCGCTCTGCGGGGCGGCGTGGTCGTACGCCGGAGACGGTTCGTGCGGGCTGGACGCGGGCAAGGCGGTCGCCAGGCTGGGGCTGTAGCGGGAAGGCTCCCGGCGACACCGGCGCAAAGGAGGGTAGGCTAACCTAACTTTGCCCTGATCGGTGTGTCGTCGCCCCGCACCCGATCGCCTCCGATTCCGGGAGTACGACCATGCAGCGCCTCACCGCGGACTCGGTGACCCTCGGCTACGACCGGCGGGTCATCGCGGAGAATCTCTCGGTCGAGATACCCGACAACTCGTTCACGGTGATCGTGGGCCCCAACGCCTGCGGCAAATCCACCCTGTTGCGCGCGCTCTCGCGGATGCTGAGGCCGGACAGCGGGCGGGTGCTCCTGGACGGGCAGGCGATCCACGGGATGCCGGCGAAGAAGGTCGCCAGGACGCTGGGGCTGCTGCCGCAGTCCTCCATCGCGCCGGACGGCATCACCGTCGCCGACCTCGTCGGGCGCGGCCGGTACCCGCACCAGGGGCTGCTGCGCCAGTGGTCGCCGGACGACGAACGGATTGTCGAGGAATCGATGGCGGCGACCGGAGTCGGCGCGCTCGCCGATCGCTATGTCGACGAATTGTCCGGCGGGCAGCGACAGCGTGTCTGGATCGCCATGGCACTCGCGCAGCAGACGCCGCTGCTGCTGCTCGACGAGCCGACGACGTATCTCGACATCCAGCACCAGATCGATGTCCTCGACCTCTGCGCGGAGCTGCACGAGGCACAGGGGCGCACCCTGGTGGCCGTCCTGCACGACCTGAATCACGCCGCGCGGTACGCCACCCACCTCATCGCGATGCGGGAGGGCGAGGTGATCGCCGAGGGGGCACCGGGCGAGGTCGTCACCGCGGAGCTGGTGGAGCGGGTCTTCGGGCTGCGCTGCCAGGTCATCGACGACCCGGAGACCGGGACCCCGCTCGTGGTTCCGGCCGCGCGCAAGCCGCGCGGCGACGGGGCGGGCGTGCGCGGCAAGACGTCCGCCGGGGCGCCGGCCGGGGGCTGACGCCCCGGCGGACGGCGGAAGGCCGCCCCGGCCCGTCTACAGCAGCGACCTGAGCCTCAGCAGATCGCGGAAGCCGGCCTCCAGGCGGACCCGGCCCGAACCCCACGCCTTGGCGAAGTTCAGCTCACCGTCCACCATGGCCACCAGGTCGTCGCCGGTCATCGCGAGCCGGATCTCGGCCTTCTCGCGGGGCGGGCCGTCGGCCGTGTCCAGGACCTGGATCCGGCCATCGGCCAGCCGGCCGGTGAAGGTGATGTCGAGGTCCTTGATGTGGCAGCTCAGCGAGCGATCGAGGGCAGCCGCGCTGCGCACGTCGCCGTCGGCCCCCGCGAGGTTGTCGGAAAGTCTGTCGAGTGCGCTGCGGCACTCCGCCATGGTCACCATTGTGATCGACGGTACCGCAGCCCTTCGCGGTAGCGTTTCCCGCATGAGCGACTCGATGCCGGAACCGGGGACGGCGGCCGGAACAGCGCCCGGGAGCGCCGCGCAGGACCCGTCCGGCGAAGACGCGGCCCAGGCCGCCGCGGCCCCGCCGGATCCTGCCGCGCCCGCGCCCCTCAACGTCGCACGCACCCCCACGGGCAGCGCCGCGGTGGACGAGGAGCTGGAGCGTCTCGCCGATGCGGACCACCTCCCGGCGGACGGGCACATCGAGGTGTACGAGGATGTACACCGTGGCCTGCGCGAAACGCTGACCGGGCTGGACGCCGCGCCCACACCCGCACCGGTACCCGCACCGATGCCCTCGTACGACAACAGGAGCTGAACCGAACGTGGCAGGAGTGGCACGTCGCCGCCTCGACGCCGAGCTGGTACGCCGTAAGCTCGCCCGCTCGCGCGAGCATGCGAGCCAGCTGATCGCCGCGGGGCGGGTGACCGTCGGCGGGAACACCGCGACCAAACCCGCCACCCAGGTCGAGACCAGCGCCGCCGTCGTCGTGATCAAGGACGACAGCGACCCCGAGTACGTCTCGCGCGGCGGGCACAAGCTCGCGGGCGCCCTCGCCGCCTTCGTGCCCCTCGGACTGAAGGTCGAGGGGCGGCGGGCGCTGGACGCCGGGGCGTCGACCGGTGGCTTCACCGACGTACTCCTGCGAGCCGGCGCCGGCCATGTCGTCGCTGTCGACGTCGGCTACGGGCAGCTCGCCTGGTCGCTCCAGTCCGATGGGCGCGTCACGGTCAAGGACCGCACCAACGTACGGGAGTTGACGCTGGAGGCGATCGACGGGCAGCCGGTGGACCTGGTGGTCGGCGATCTGTCGTTCATCCCGCTGGGTCTCGTCCTGCCCGCCCTGGCGCGCTGCGCCGCCCCCGACGCGGACCTGGTCCTCATGGTCAAGCCGCAGTTCGAGGTCGGCAAGGAACGGCTGGGCAGCGGCGGAGTGGTGCGTAGCCCCGAGCTGCGGGCCGAAGCGGTACGGGAGGTGGCACGCCGGGCCTGGGCGCTGGGGCTCGGGGTGCGGGGGGTGACGGCGAGCCCGCTGCCGGGGCCCTCGGGAAACGTCGAGTACTTTCTCTGGCTGCGGGCAGGAGCACCTGAGCTGGATCCCGCAGATGTCGACCGTGCAGTGGCGGAGGGGCCTCGTTGACGACGAATGCGGTACGAACTGTCTTTCTTCTGGCACACACCGGCCGCCCGGCCGCGATCCGCAGTGCCGAACTGGTCGTACAGGGTTTGCTGCGCAGCGGCCTCGGCGTACGGGTGCTGGCCACCGAGGCAGCCGATCTGCCGCTGCCGCCGTCCGTCGAGACGGTCACGGACACCACGCCCAAGGCGGTGGACGGCTGTGAACTGCTGATCGTGCTCGGGGGGGACGGGACGCTGCTGCGCGGCGCGGAATTCTCCCGCGCCTCCGGGGTGCCGATGCTGGGCGTCAACCTCGGCCGGGTCGGCTTCCTCGCCGAGGCCGAGCGGGACGACCTGGACAAGGTCGTCGACCGGGTCGTCACCCGGGCCTACCAGGTCGAGGAACGCATGACCCTCGACGTCCTGGTGCACAGCAACGGGGACATCGTCCACACCGACTGGGCGCTCAACGAAGCGGCCGTGCAGAAGGTGTCGCCCGAGCGGATGCTGGAGGTCGTCCTGGAGATCGACGGCCGCCCGGTGACCGGGTTCGGCTGCGACGGGATCGTCTGCGCCACCCCGACCGGATCGACCGCCTACGCCTTCTCGGCGGGCGGTCCCGTCGTCTGGCCCGAGGTCGAGGCGCTGCTGATGGTGCCGATCAGCGCCCACGCGCTGTTCGCCAAGCCGCTGGTGACCTCCCCGACGTCGGTGCTCGCCGTCGAGGTCCAGCAGCACACCCCGCACGGGGTGCTGTGGTGCGACGGGCGCAGGACCGTGGAACTGCCCGCGGGCGCACGGGTCGAGGTGCGGCGCGGCGCGGTGCCCGTACGGCTGGCACGGCTGCACCACGCCTCGTTCACGGACCGGCTGGTGGCCAAATTCGCCCTGCCGGTCTCGGGGTGGCGGGGCGCACCGCACTGACCCGCGGACACTCCCCCGGAGGTGTTGCGAATGGATCGTGAACACACGGGAGAGTGAGCCCCGGGAGGCGGGGTCCGTCGCACATCGGCGCCCGGACCTCGTAAGGTCGTGTCCGTGTTGGAGGAGATGCGGATACGGTCGCTCGGGGTCATCGACGACGCGGTGGTGGAGCTGTCACCCGGTTTCACCGCGGTGACGGGTGAGACCGGCGCGGGCAAGACCATGGTCGTCACCAGCCTGGGGCTGCTGCTCGGCGGGCGTGCCGACCCCGCCCTGGTACGGATCGGGGCCAAGGCCGCCGTTGTGGAGGGTCGGATCACGGTGTCCGACGGCGACACGGTCGCCCTGCGGGCCGAGGAGGCCGGGGCCGAGATCGAGGACGGCGCGCTGCTGATCAGCCGTACCGTCTCCGCCGAGGGGCGCTCCCGGGCGCATCTCGGCGGCCGGTCCGTGCCGGTCGGGGTGCTCGCCGAACTCGCCGACGAACTCGTCGCCGTGCACGGCCAGACCGACCAGCAGGGGCTGCTGAAGCCCGCCCGGCAGCGGCAGGCGCTCGACCGGTACGCGGGCGACGGCGTCGCCGTGCCGCACGCCGAGTACGCGGCGGCCTACCGGCGGCTGCGGGCGGTTGTCACGGAGCTCGACGAGCTGACGACGCGGGCCCGGGAACGCGCCCAGGAAGCCGATCTGCTGCGCTTCGGGCTGGGCGAGATCGCCGCGGTCGAACCACTGGCCGGTGAGGACGTGGACCTCGCCGCCGAGGCCGAGCGGCTCGGTCACGCGGAGGCGCTCGCCTCCGCCGCGGCCCTCGCGCACACCGCGCTCGCGGGCAATCCGGAGGACCCGGAGGGCGTCGACGCGACGACCGTGGTCGCGGCCGCCGGACGGTCCCTGGACGCGGTGCGCGCCCACGATCCGGCACTGGCTGCGCTCGCCGACCGGATCGGCGAGATCTCGATCCTGCTCTCCGACGTGGCGGGCGAACTGGCCGGGTACGCCGATCAGTTGGACGCGGATCCGCGGCGGCTGGCCGCGGTGGAGGAGCGCCGCGCCGCGCTCACCGCGCTCACCCGGAAGTACGGCGAGGACATCGGCGCCGTGCTCGCCTGGGCCCAGGAGGGCGCCGCCCGGCTCACCGAGTTGGAGGGCGACGACGACCGGATCGGCGAGCTGACCGCCGAACGCGACGCGCTGCGGGCCGAACTCTCCGGCCTCGGGCAGGCGTTGACCGACGCGCGCAACCGGGCGGCCGCGCTCTTCGCCGAAGCGGTGACCGCGGAGCTGGCCTCGCTGGCCATGCCGCACGCCCGGGTCTCCTTCGACATCCGGCAGACCGAGGCGGCCGACGAGGCGTCCGGCATCGAGATCGACGGGCGGAGCGTGGTCTACGGGCCGTCCGGCGCCGACGAGGTCGAGCTGCTGCTGGCCCCGCACCCCGGTGCCCAGCCGCGGCCGATCGCCAAGGGGGCGTCGGGCGGTGAGCTGTCCCGGGTGATGCTCGCCGTCGAGGTGGTCTTCGCGGGCGCCGACCCCGTACCCACGTATCTCTTCGACGAGGTCGACGCGGGCGTCGGCGGCAAGGCCGCGGTCGAGGTCGGGCGGCGGCTCGCGAAGCTCGCCAGGTCCGCCCAGGTCGTCGTCGTCACGCACCTGCCGCAGGTGGCGGCCTTCGCGGACCGGCAGCTGCTGGTCGAGAAGACCGTCGACGGGTCGGTGACCAGCAGCGGGGTCACGGTCCTGGAGGGCGAGGACCGGGTGCGCGAGCTGTCCCGGATGCTCGCGGGCCAGGAGGACTCCGAGACGGCACGGGCCCACGCGGAGGAGCTGCTGGCCGCGGCGCACGCGGACGGGTAGCGGGCGCGGGCCCGCATCGCCGAGGCGGCCCGCCGGACGGTCCCGGCGGGCCGCTGCGTACTCCGGCGCGCATGGGAGCAGCGTTCAGCGGCGCCGTGAAGTCCGGTGCAGTCGCCGCCGCCGTCGTGGGGGGTGTGTACCGGGCGCTGCGGGCCCGACCGCGCCCGGGCCTGCGGCGCACCAACCACGCGGGCCGTACCGTCGATCTGTACGCGGGCCCGGCCGCCGCCCTCGGCGCCGCGGCCGGAGCGGCCGTCC
>NZ_JBEXPH010000260.1:0-9573 GCF_040611955.1 Streptomyces sp. NPDC006510
GTGCGCTGTGCCGGGGTGGTGGGACCGGGCCCGGCGCGGTGGCCAGGCCCGGCCAGGCTGTGGGTCCGGTGTGGTCGAGCTGCCCGTGCAGCGCGCGTTCCGGTAGATCTCGGCGTAGGTCTTCCAGCGGGGGTCGGGCCGGACCTTGGAGATGTCCACCGTCTTGTTGACGGGCAGCTGTACGGTGAAGCCGGTGTCGCCCTCCATCCCGGTCTTCTGGCCCTCGGCGGCGAGGGCGAAGTCGGCGAAGGCGTCCTGCCCCGCCATGTTCTCGGAGCCCGCCATCAGGTAGATGGACCCGCCCTCGGCGAGCACGGTGGCGTCCTTCGGCCCCTTGGGCATCGGCACGACCTCGTACTTGTCCTTGCCGAGGGTCTCGTCGAAGCGGGGCAGCAGATACGGGCCGACGACGAACATGCCGGTCCGGCCCGCCTCGAACGTCTCGTTCGTGGGCGGGGTCTCCATGGTCACGGCGCCCGGCTGGATGACCTTGCTCCGGCAACCGAGGTCGCGGAACCACTGCACGGCCTGAACCGATTCCTTCGTGGTCATCGCGGGCTTGTACTTGCCGTCCCCGGCCTCGGCGATGAAGTCTCCGCCCGCGGCCCAGAGGAAGTTGGAGAAGTACCAGGAGGCGTATCCGCGCTTGGTGGACAGCGGAGCGGCGAGGCCGTACGTGTTCTTCTTGCCGTCGCCGTCGGGGTCCTTGGTGGTGAAGGCTTCGGCCATCGCGGCGAAGTCGTCCCAGCTCCGCGGGACTTCGAGCTTCAGCTTCTCCCGCCAGTCCTTGCGGATGAGCAGCGCGGACGCCTGCGCCGAGTACGGCAGGCCGAACTGCTTGCCGTCCACGCTCTTGCCGGAGTCCAGCCCCTGGCCGACGGCCTGCTTGCCGTTCTTGATCTTTTCGAGGTCGATCTCCCGGAGCAGGCCCTGGCTGTGCATGGCGCCGAGCTGTGTCACATCGTTCATGACGATGTCGGGCAGGTTCTTCTGCGCGGCCCGTTGCTGGAGCTTGGTCTCGAAGTCGTCGAAGATCGCCGTGACCTTGACCTTGTAGCCGGTGGACTTCTCGAAGGCGGCAGCGAGCTTGAGCGCTCCCTGCTCTCCCGGTCCGCCCGGTGTCGTCCGGGTCCACAGTTCGAGCGGTGCCTTCGAGTTCTGCTTGGCATCCACTCCCGCAGGCCCTGATGTACAGCTGGTGAGGACCAGTGCGGAAGCGAGAACACCCGCACCGATCCACCGCGATCTCTGCATGACAACTCCTGTTTCGCCGCATCACAGCTGGCCTGGAAAGCGCTTGCTGGGACGCTAACGGCGTCCGAATCCTTGGTCAATAGTCCGATGAATACAAAAATCTCGCGATGGCTCGCGAGAGCCTTGCCGGACACACCACCGCACCCCTCCCCCACCGGCCGACACCTCCACGAGTCAATTGATCACCTCGTGAAAACACCTGACGGAACGGCAGTTCAGTGGACTTGAGCGCAGGTCGGCCGACCGTACGCCGATCGCACCCGAACGCGACAGCCGACCGGACAGCGAATCCCGGATGACCGATCTTCATCCGAGACCTGTTCAATCATCCGATGTATCGTGCTGCCAGTGCGCCGACCAAGGCACCGAACAAGCCACGCCAATCTTCAACATCAGGTCAGACATTTCCCCACGCGCCCGACCAGGGCTCACGAGTCGATTCACTGACGGCCTGTCAGCGAACAGCTGAGGAGCGCAACGCCATGAACGAGCCGGCACGCCGACCGACAGCCCTGTTGGTCATGGAGGAAGAACGCAGGGCCGACGTCTATCCCCCGGAGGTTCTAGCCGAAATCGAAAGTCTCGTACACCTGCAGGGTTCACCCCTCACACGGCAGCAGCTCGACGAGGATCCCGACGTGCTGCGACAGGTCGATGTCCTGTTCACGGGCTGGGGCGCGCCCGTACTCGATGCCGCCTTCCTCTCGCATGCCCCCCGGTTGCGGGCAGTCCTCGTCGCCGCGGGCTCCGTGCGGCACCTGACCACACCCGCCTTCTGGGCGCGCGGCATTCCGATTGTCTCCGCGGCCGCGGCCAACGCCGTCCCGGTCGCGGAGTTCACTCTCGCTCAGGTCCTCCTCGGACTCAAGCAGGTACATCGCATCACCCGGGAGGTGGCAAGCAGTCGCCGCTTCCCCCACAACCCCCAGGTGCCGGGCGCCTACCGGTCACGCGTGGGCCTGCTGGGGCTCGGTCACATCGGCCGTCTCGTCGCGGCCCACCTCGGCCGCTTCGACATCGAGATCCTCGCCACGGATCCCATCGCCTCCCCGGAGACCGCCCGGCGGGCGGGCGTCCGGCTGGTCGGCATCGAGGAAGTGTTCGCCACCTGCCAGGTCGTCAGTCTCCACGCGCCCCTTCTGCCCGAGACCCGTGGCACGATCGGAACACGGCTGCTGAACTCCCTGGGGCCCGGCGCGACGCTGATCAACACCGCGCGCGGCGCGCTCATCGACGAGACCGCCGCGGCGGAGGTCCTGCGCGCCAGACCCGACCTCACCGCCGTACTCGATGTCACGCACCCGGAGCCTCCCGCCCATGACTCGCCACTCTTCACCCTTCCCAACGTTGTCCTGACACCCCACCTCGGCGGTGCCCTCGGGGCCGAACGTCATCGTCTCGGAGAGCTTGTGCTCGACGAACTCCGACGCTTTATACATGACCAACCTCTCCAGTACGCGATCGACCCCGCCCGCGCCGCATCGCTGGCCTGAGGCCGCGGCAGCAGTCCGAGCGGTCGGGGCCCGACACGGCGGTGCCCCGACCGCGGCGTCAGCGAAACGTCAGCGAAACGTGAGTGGAACGTCAGTGCGGGACGGGAGAGTTCGGGGCCCGCCGGGCCCTCGCCTCCGACTCGTGACGACGTACCCGGATTCGCGCGCCGCTGTTCGTGTGTTGTGTTCGCGCGTCCCCGCGGGCCGACCGTCGACTACATCGCCGAAGGAGTCAGCCATCGACCTGCGGAGAATCAAGGCAGTTGTCGTGGCGGCCACTGCCGTGGCGGGAATCGCCGTGGCGGCCGCACCGGCACAGGCGAGCGTCTGCCAGGTGCGCGGCGGCTCCATCATCTGCGAGTACGGCGTCAGCTTCTACACGTTCGCCAACGGCACCCGGCAGGAATTCGCGATCGGTACCGATCGGGCGGTCTGGACGCGCTGGAACGACACCGCGGGGAACTGGACCGTGTGGACGTCCATGGGCGTAGTGGCGACGAGCGGGGTCACCGTGGAACCGCTCCCGCACGACACCTTCTCCATCGTCGTCACCGGCACCGACGGCGGACGGTGGGAACGTCTGCGCTACAGCTTCCCCGAGGGCACCTGGTCGGACCGCTGGGAGCCGTACCGGGGCTGAGCAGTGGCCGCGGGCCATCGGCAGCACCCCGCCGAGCGGCGGCCGGCGGAGCGGGCGACGGGCCTGAACCCACTGCTCGGCCCGTCGGCGAACCGCCCGTGCGGCCGGACCGCCCGGCCGCACGATCGCCCGGTACGAATCTCAGTGCGGTCTCCAATGGAATTTTCCGCCACCCACCCACCGCACCACGCCCGGGTCGTCGAGGTCGTGGACCCTGATTCCCGCGGCCGAGGCGACGGCGAGCACATCCAGCATCGACGTTGCCGCGCTGACCACCTCCCCGTCGATCTCCACAAGGCGGAAGGGCGGGTCGCCGGGCTGCACTCCCAGCACGGTGATCCGGGGCGACTGGATGTAAGGACTGCCACTTTCGGTCATGCGTAGATCGCTTCCACGCCACGGGCGACACTATGCCCGGCGGCAGGACGGGTGACGCCTCTTCGCGGAGCAGTACGTCTGCCTGGGCCAATGGCGTGAGGCCCGGCGGATTCACGCCGTTCGGCGGAACCGGAACGCGTATCGGGCGCCTCGTCCGGTCCCGCCGATGCCGAGCGGCCCGGCGTCAGGCGCTGTCGGCGGCGCGGGCCGTCCAGCGTTGCTCGACGTCGGCGAGTCTCCAGTAGGCCAGTGCCACCGCCCACACCACCACGAAGAGCCCGACGATGATGTAGCCGACATTGCCCAGGTCCAGGCCCGAGATCCAGCCGGTGACCGAGTCCCGCAGATCGAGCTTGTCGTGCAGTACGGTGACCAGCTCGATCGTGCCGATGAGGAAGGCGACGGCGATCGACAGCCCCGTGATGGCAAGGTTGTAGAAGACCTTGCGCACCGGGTTGGAGAAGGCCCACTGGTAGGCGAAGTTCATGAACGTCCCGTCGAGCGTGTCGAAAAGGCTCATCCCGGCGGCGAACAGCAGCGGCAGGCAGAGAATCGCGTACCAGGGCAGACCGGCGGCGGCGCCGCTGCCCGCCATGACCATCAAGGTGACCTCGGTGGCGGTGTCGAAGCCGAGGCCGAAGAGGAAGCCGAGCGGGTACATCTGGCCGGGCCTGGTGATGGAGCGGGTGAACCGGCCCAGGATCCGGTTCATGAACCCTCGCGAGTCCAGATGCCGCTCCAGCTCGGACTCGTCGAAGCGGCCGGCCCGCATCGCCCGGAAGACCCGCAGGATGCCGACGAGCGCGACCAGGTTCAATGCGGCGATCAGGTAGAGGAAGGACCCGGATACGGTCGTGCCGACCACACCGAGCACCTGGTGCGTGCCCGAGTCCTCGTTGATCAGCACTCCGGCGAGCTGTGCGCCGCCGGCAACCAGCGCGGCCATGGTGACGACCACACTGGAGTGGCCCAGCGCGAACCAGAATCCGACCGACACGGGCCGCTTGCCGTCGGCCATCAGCTTGCGGGTCGTGTTGTCGATGGCGGCGATGTGATCCGCGTCGAAGGCATGCCGCATGCCGAGCGTGTAGGCGGTGATCCCGAGCCCGATGCCGAACGCCTTGGAGCCGACCTCGTAGTGCCGCGGGACGACGAGCAGGAACAGCACGCCGAATGCCAGCACATGCAGGGCGGCGATCACCGCGAGCAGCCCCACTGTTCGGACGGTGTCCTCGCGTCGCCACTTGAACACGGCGGAATCGGGCAGGGTCATGCGGTCACGCTCCAGCACCTCGTGGATTACTTCGTGAGATGCCGTGGCCGGTCTCCTGGCTTACGGGTTCGCTCGCGCTCGTATCCGTCCCTGCCTTCCCGGCCGCGCTCTGCGGCCAGTGGCGTCAAGGGGGCGGATACTCCCCGATCACAGTGGCGAGGGCCGCTCCGGTCTGAGACTTCCTGAAGTCTGTCACCGGTCTTCCCGAACACCACGACCCGCACACTCTAAGCTCCGGCGCGCGCCGCCTACAAGCCCGCCAAGCGCACTCCGGCGGCTCCCGCTCCCGCACTCGACTCGGGTCGACGAGTCCCGGCCGGCATTCCGGCCGGGGCTCGTCACATGTCGCTGTCCGGTGGTTCGGTGCCGGGCTCGGAGGTCAGTCCTCGCCCTCCAGGTTGCCCTCCGTCTCCAGGTACGCCTGGCGCAGGGCGTCGAGGACCGCCGGGTCGGGCTTGGCCCACATGCCGCGGGACTCCGCCTCCAGGAGCCGTTCCGCGATGCCGTGCAGGGCCCAGGGGTTGGCCTGCTGGAGGAACTCGCGATTGGTCGGGTCCAGGACGTACGTCTCGGTGAGCTTGTCGTACATCCAGTCGGCGACCACGCCCGTCGTCGCGTCGTAACCGAAGAGGTAGTCGACGGTGGCGGCCAGTTCGAAGGCGCCCTTGTAGCCGTGCCGGCGCATCGCCTCGATCCACTTGGGGTTCACCACCCGGGCGCGGAAGACCCGCGAGGTCTCCTCCACCAAGGTGCGGGTGCGGACCGTCTCGGGGCGGGTGGAGTCGCCGATGTACGCCTCCGGGGCGGTGCCGCGCAGGGCGCGAACGGTGGCCACCATGCCGCCGTGGTACTGGAAGTAGTCGTCCGAGTCGGCGATGTCGTGTTCGCGGGTGTCGGTGTTCTTGGCCGCGACCGCGATGCGCTTGTACGCCGTCTCCATCTCCTCGCGGGCCGGGCGGCCGTCGAGTTCGCGTCCGTAGGCGTAGCCGCCCCACACCGTGTAGACCTCGGCGAGGTCCGCGTCGGTGCGCCAGTCGCGGGAGTCGATGAGCTGGAGCAGACCGGCGCCGTACGTACCGGGGCGGGAGCCGAAGATGCGGGTGGTGGCGCGGCGTTCGTCGCCGTGGGCGGCCAGGTCGGCCTGGGTGTGGGCGCGTACGTGGTTCTGCTCGGCCGGCTCGTCCAGGGCGGCGACGAGGCGGACCGCGTCGTCGAGCAGGCCGATGGTGTGCGGGAAGGCGTCGCGGAAGAAACCGCTGATGCGCAGGGTGACGTCGATGCGCGGGCGGCCGAGTTCGGCCGGCGGGATCGCTTCCAGGCCGGTGACACGGCGCGAGGCGTCGTCCCAGACCGGGCGGACGCCGAGCAGGGCGAAGGCTTCTGCGACGTCGTCACCGGCGGTGCGCATCGCGCTGGTACCCCACAGGGAGAGGCCGACCGAGGTGGGCCAGTCGCCGTTGTCGGTGCGGTAGCGCTCCAGGAGCGAGTCGGCCAGGGCCTGGCCGGTCTCCCAGGCGAGGCGCGAGGGTACGGCCTTGGGGTCGACGGAGTAGAAGTTGCGGCCGGTCGGCAGGACGTTGACCAGCCCGCGGAGCGGGGATCCCGAGGGTCCGGCGGGGACGAATCCGCCGTCCAGCGCGTGCAGGGTGTGGGCGAGTTCATCGGTCGTGGCGGCCAGCCGGGGTACCACCTCACGGGCGGCGAAGTGGAGGATGTCGGCGACCGCCCGCGGGTGCCCGGCCGCCACCTCGGTGACCGCGTCCTGGGACCAGTCCGCGTCCTCCATCGCCTGGACCAGGGTGCGAGCCCGCTCCTCGGCCTCGTCCGCGGTGACGCGGGTCGCGGCGGACTCGTCGAGACCCAGGGCCTCGCGCAGGCCCGGCAGGGAGGCGGTGCCGCCCCAGATCTGCCGGGCACGCAGGATCGCGAGGACGAGGTTGACCCGGTCGGCACCGGCCGGGGCGCCGCCCAGGACATGGAGGCCGTCACGGATCTGGGCGTCCTTGATCTCACAGAGCCAGCCGTCGAGATGCATGATGAACTCGTCGAAGCCCTCGTCCTCGGGGCGGTCTTCCAGCCCCAGGTCGTGGTCGAGCTTGGCGGCCTGGATCAGGGTCCAGATCTGGGCGCGGATCGCCGGGAGCTTCGCGGGGTCCATCGCCGCGATCTGGGCGTGCTCGTCCAGGAGTTGTTCGAGCCGGGCGATGTCCCCGTAGCTGTCGGCGCGTGCCATCGGCGGTACGAGGTGGTCCACGAGGGTGGCGTGGACTCGCCGCTTGGCCTGCGTTCCCTCGCCCGGGTCGTTGACCAGGAACGGGTAGATCAGCGGGAGGTCGCCGAGGGCCGCGTCGGGGCCGCAGGCGGCGGAGAGGCCGGCGTTCTTGCCGGGCAGCCATTCCAGGTTGCCGTGCTTGCCGAGGTGGATCATGGCGTCGGCGCCGAAGCCGTTGTCGTCGGCCGGGGCGGCGATCCAGCGGTAGGCGGCCAGGTAGTGATGCGAGGGCGGCAGATCGGGGTCGTGGTAGATCGCGATCGGGTTCTCGCCGAAGCCGCGCGGCGGCTGGATGAGGATGAGCAGATTGCCGTGGCGCAGGGCGGCGAGCACGATGTCGCCGTCCGGGTTGCTCGACCGGTCCACGAACATCTCGCCCGGGGCGGGGCCCCAGTGCTGCTCGACCGCTTCACGGAGCTCGGCCGGGAGGGTCGCGTACCAGCGCCGGTAGTCGGCGGCCGGAATCCGGACCGGGTTGCGGGCCAACTGCTCCTCGGTGAGCCACTCCTGGTCGTGGCCGCCCGCCTCGATCAGCGCCCGGATCAGTTCGTCGCCGTCGCCCGACACGAGGCCGGGGACCTCCTCCGTACCGAAGTCGTATCCCTGGTCCCGGAGTCGGCGCAGCAGGGCGACGGCGCTGGCCGGGGTGTCGAGGCCAACAGCGTTGCCGATCCGGGAGTGCTTGGTCGGGTAGGCGGACAGGACGAGCGCGATCCGCTTCTCGGCGGCCGGGATGTGGCGCAGCCGGGCGTGGCGCACGGCGATCCCGGCCACGCGGGCGGCGCGCTCGGTGTCGGCGACGTACGCGGGCAGGCCGTCCTCGTCGATCTCCTTGAACGAGAACGGCACGGTGATCAGGCGGCCGTCGAACTCGGGGACCGCGATCTGGCTGGCGGCGTCGAGCGGGGAGACACCCTCGTCGTTGCCTTCCCAGTCGGTGCGTGAGCCGGTGAGGCAGAGGGCCTGGAGGATGGGTACGTCGAGGCCGCTGAGGACGCCCGCGTCCCAGGACTCGTCGTCGCCGCCCGCCGACGCCTCGGCCGGCCGGGTGCCGCCCGCGGCGAGGACGGTGGTCACGATCGCGTCGGCGGCGCGCAGCGCTTCGATGAGTTCGGGCTCGGGGGTGCGCAGCGAGGCGACGTACAGCGGCAGCGCGCGGGCGCCCGTGTCCTCGACGGCACGGCAGAGCGCCTCGATGAACGCGGTGTTGCCGCTCATGTGGTGGGCGCGGTAGTAGAGCACGGCGACGACCGGGCCGTCGGTGCGGCGGGGGGTGCGCTCCAGCGGGCCCCAGGAGGGTGCCGGGGCGGGCGGTGCGAAGCCGTGGCCGGTGAGCAGGACGGTGTCGGAGAGGAAGCGGGCGAGCTGGTCCAGGTTGGCGGGCCCGCCGTGGGCCAGATAGGCATGGGCCTCGGCGGCGATGCCGATGGGGACCGTGGAGGCGGCCATCAGCTGGGCGTCGGGGGCCTGTTCACCGGTGAGAACGACCACCGGGCGTCCGGTGGCGAGCACTTGGTCGAGGCCGTCCTGCCAGGCGCGTACGCCGCCGAGGAGGCGTACGACGACCAGGTCGACACCGTCCAGGAGCTGCGGGAGGTCCTGGAGCGGGAGCCGGGAGGGGTTGGCGTAGCGGTAGGAGACCGGGCCGTCCGAGGCGCGGGCACTGAGCAGGTCGGTGTCGGACGTCGACAGGAGCAGGATCATGCGGCGTCGGGCCTTCCTCGGGGTGTCCACGCCCCGGGCGGTGTCGGAATGGGGTCTCCCCTGCTCGACGGAGTCGAGCGCTCGGGGAAGGGAGTTCCTGACTCGCCCGGCCGGGGCCGGGCTCACAGTGGCGGGACCGTGCCGGAATTGCACCGGACTTCCTCCCCTGTCGCCGTCTGTGGCGACGACGTGCCGGATGGCCCGTCACTAGGCATAGTAAGGGCCGGTCAACTGATGGAGGACATACGGATCTGGTCAGATGGTCGGTATGCTCGCCGCCATGCCCCCACCTGCCACTTCGCCTTCGCTGCCCGGAGACGCGTCGTCCCGGGGCCGTGGTGACGCCTGCCCCGGCACGCTGCGGCTGCACCGGGCGGACGACGGTGCGCTGGCCCGCGTCCGTGTTCCCGGGGGTCTGCTGACCGCGGTGCAGGCGGATGCCCTGGGGGCGTTGGCGGAGAGCCTGGGCGATGGTGAGTTGCATCTCACTTCGCGCGGCAACGTCCAGTTGCGCGGGCTGGGCCCGGACTGCGGAGCCCAACTGGCCGACCGGCTGGGC
>NZ_JBEXPH010000261.1:0-9403 GCF_040611955.1 Streptomyces sp. NPDC006510
GCTGGGCCGCGCCCTCCGGCTCCGGCCCGCCGGCACGGGCCACGGTCCACGCAACGTTCGGTCCGCGCGCGGCCGTGCTCCGCGAGGGACCAGGGCGGGGCGGACCGTCGGTACTCGAATGGTCCGAGACCCTGGGCGTGTACAAGGACCCGGTGCACCGGGCGGTGCTTGGGCCGAAGGGGCATGTGCCGGAGGAGTTTCTGCACATCGGCCACGCGGTCGCCGGAGAGGTGGTGCGGCTGCGGGTGGCACTGCACCTGGACGACGCCTTCGACGGACACCTCGCGATCGGGGCCGCGGCGGCGAAGCGGGGCCGGATCGACGGCGTGTCCGTGGCTCTCGACGACGGGGGCCATCTCGCGACGGGCCCGGTGCGGGCAACGGCCGGGGTCCACCTCCTCGAACTGGAACTGTCACCTGATCACGACGGCGAGCTGCGGGCGCATCTGGCGCTCGTACGCGATCCCGGGCGCTACCGGCGCCCGGAGTGGATCCACGCGGCCGGGACGACGGGCACGACGCTGCACCTGTCGGCCCTCCCCGCTCGGGCCGTCGTCCAGCTGGCCGCCCGGGTGCCCTGCACACTGCGGGTGAACGGACAACTCATCGGCAGACAGGGCGGCTTCGACCCGTACGCGGAGCACGCGGTGCCGCGGGTACGGCGGCACGATGTGGCGGCGGCCCTGCGTGTCGGCGACAACGACATCACGGTCGAGACGTCCGGGGGCGGCGAACGGGCGGTCCTGGTGGACGCGGTTCTCGATGACGGGCACGGCGGGTGTGTGGTGACGCTGCACAGCGATTCCCGCTGGTGGTCCGAGGATGCGCGGGGGCGCGGGCCGGTCCGGGTGCGTCGCGAGCCGGTGGGTGATCCTGCGGCGCTGTGTCTGCGCCGTCGCCCTCATCCGCTGCCGGGTGCCGCGTGGCTGGACCCGGAGGCAGACGACGGCACGGTGGTGCCGGTCCGGTTCGCGGTTCCGGGGAGCCGGGGCGGCGTGGAGTGGCTGTGGTGCGAACTCCCGCCCGGAACCAAACGGTTGACGGTGCCGGTGCACGGTGAGGTCACCGTCCACGTGGACGGCTCCGAGTGCCCCGCCGCCATGACCGCCGTCGACGCCCGGGGGGTGCGCACCGTGACGGCAGAGCTGCCGCCCGTCGATCGTGGCGGTCCGCGGACCGCGGCGCTGCGGGTCCGGACCCGCCCGGGGTACGAGGGTGGTGCCGCGCTGGCCGGTCCGGTGCGCTGCACGGTCGGCCCCGGGCGGATCCGGCTCGGCGACTGGGAGAGCCAGGGCCTCGCCGAGTACAGCGGTGGGGTGCGGTACAGCCGTGAGGTGACCGTGGCCGCCGATGTCGTCGCGGGTCGGGTGTCGCTCGACCTCGGGCGGGTCCGGGGGACGGCGGAGGTACGGGTCGGCGGTGTCACCGCGGGGGTGCGGGTGTGCTCCCCGTACGTATTCGATCTGACGGGTCTGGTCGCGCCCGGGGCCAATACCGTGGAGATCACCGTGTTCGGGACGCTGGCGCCCCGGCTGGACGCGACGAGCCCGACCCATTTCGTCTTTCCCGGGCAGCGTGTCAGCGGTCTGATGGGGCCGGTACGACTACGGACCGAGCGGGGGTGACGGTACGGGTGTGACGGGGCGCTGCCGTCCCCCGCGACACCGTGGTGCCCCGTCCCCGCCCGCGCGTCAGGAACGCGCGAAGAGTGCGCCGTTCCGCGCCAAGATCGCGCCAGCGGCGGTCACCGTCGGCCGGAGCCGGGCACACGCTGAGCGGACCCGATCGAAGGACCGCGCATCACATGTCCGTTCCGACCCCAGCCCCCGGCGCGGCGCCGAGCGCCGAGGAACCTCCCGATACCGGGGCCCGCCACAAGCTCACCTCCCTCACCGGCCTCGCCGCGCTCTCGCTCGACGCGATGGCCTCGGTGGCGTACGGTCCCGAGGCCATCGTCCTGGTGCTGGCGGCGGCCGGCGGCCACGGGCTCGGCTTCACGCTCCCCGTCACACTGGCGATCGCCGTCCTCCTGGCCGTTCTCGTGGCCTCGTACCGCCAGGTCATCGCCGCGTTCCCGGACGGCGGCGAAGGCTACGCGGTCGCCCGTACACACCTCGGCCGCCGCACCGGCCTGGTCGCGGCCGCCTCCCTGGTCCTGGACTACGTCCTCAACGTCGCGGTCGCCGTCACCGCCGGAGTGGCCGCGCTGACCTCCGCGTTCCCCGGTCTCCACGACGACCGCGGGTGGCTCTGCCTCGCCGTGCTGCTCCTGATCACCGGTGTGAATCTGCGCGGGATCGCCGACTCGGCGCGTGCGTTCGTCGTGCCGACCGCGGTGTTCATCGGATCGGTCCTCGCGGTGATCGCGGTCGGTCTCTTCCGCTCGGCCCCGGTGAGCACCGAGGCCGCGGCCGGTCATGCCTCCGCGCTCTCCGACCACGCCACCACGGTCGGTGCGCTGCTGCTGCTCAAGGCCTTCGCCTCGGGCTGCTCGGCGCTCACCGGTGTCGAGGCCATCGCCAACGCCGTGCCGTCGTTCCGCGCCCCGGCCGTGCGCCGTGCCCAGTGCGCGGAGGTCGCGCTCGGTTCTCCTCCCTCACCCGGCTCACCAGCGAGGCCCTGACCGCCGCGGTGTCGCTGGGCGACGAGGTCCGGGCGGTCACGGTGTGCCACCCCGATGCCGAGGACCGGTTGCGGGCCGAATCCCTGGCGCGGGAGTGGGAGTTGTGGAACCCCGGCGTCCCACTGGTCCGGCTGTACTCGGAGCGTCGTACGGTCGGCCGGCCGGTCGCCGCGTACGTACGCGAACTGACGGCTGCGGATCCGGGGGTCCGGATCACCGTGCTCGTCGCCGAGGCCGAGCCGGCCCATGTGTGGCAGCGGCTGCTGCAGAACCAGCGAGGCGCGGTCGTCGCCCACGCCGTACGCCACGAGACGGATGCGGTGATCTGCCGACTGCGGTTCCGGCTGCTGGATCCGCGTCCGTCCTGATGTCACGGCTGGGCCCACGCACCGCGGTCCAACCCTGGCGGTCCAGGCCGGAGAGGGCCGGGGCCCGCCGCATCGCCGGGGGGCCCACGAGTCCGCGCACTCCTCGTCGGTGTCGGCACGGTCACGCGCGGGCACGGCGGGGGCGAGCATACCGGCCCGCCCTCCGCGCCTTCCGTGAACGGTTGCCGGCCGCCTCCTACTTGTCTCCGGTCAGCATCGGCAGCAGCAGCGCCGCGGACCAGCTGAAATTGGGTGAGTTGAGCGGCGCCCCGGTGGTGGGGTCGTAGTTCTCCATGATCGGGCCGTTGCCCGCGAGGCCCGAGGCGTGGGTGAGGAGCCGGTCCGTCAGGGCGTCCGCGTCCTTGCCGTAGCCGTAGCGGCGCAGGCCGCCGAGGGCGAAGTAGGCCTGGTCGAACCAGACGGGGCCACGCCAGTACGCGGTCGGCGAGAAGTAGGGCGAGCTCTTCGCGACGGTCGGGAAGGGCACGGTCGTGGCGAACTCGGCCGGGTCCGTCAGCTTGTCGCGCACGGCGCGGGCCTGTGCGGCGGACGCCGTGCCGGTCCACAGCGGGACGGCGCCCTCGATGCCGCGGCCGCGGGCCGTGAGCGGTGTGCCGGTGCCCAGCGCGGTGTCGTGGAACCAGCCGTCCGCGGGGTCGTACATCGTCGTGCGGACCGCGGTGGACGTGGCGGTGGAGCGCCGCTTCCAGTGCCTGGCGTCGGCGCCGCGGCCGATCGCGCCCGCGATGCGCGCCAAGTAGCCCTGGTCCGCGGCGAGATAGGCGTTCAGGTCGACGGACTCCTGGTCGAGGGCGTATCCGAGGAGCGTTCCGTCGGCGGCCCTGTTGGCGACGGTGCCGGTGCCGAGGGCGGCGTCGAAGCGGGGTGCGTTGTCCATGCCGCTCTCCCAGGCCGCGGCGAGGCGTCGCTCCTCGGGGGAGTTGTTGGCCGGGTCGACGGTGGCGCCGTACTCGGCGAGACCGTTGTGGTCGTGGTCCCGGTTGCGGTACCACCAGTCCTGGTACGCGGCGAGCTTCGGGTACATCTCGCGCAGGAAGCCCTTGTCCCCGGTCTTCGCGTACACCTCCCACACGGCCCAGGCGGCCAGCGGGGGCTTGGAGTTGCGTTCGTTCCAGTTGCCGCCGCCGCGTTCGGGGTCGTTGTAGAAGATGACGTCGGGGATCATCCCGGCGTCCTGGGGGCGGGTGGTGGAACCGGGCCGGATCTGCCAGTCGAACATGGAGCGGATCTGCGACTCGGCCAGGTCGGGCGCGAAGCGTGCGGTGCCGACGGCCTGCTTCCAGGTGTCCCAGGCCCAGATCCCGCCGGTGAACCACTTGTAGGAGATCGACGGGGTGATGCCGTCGTGCTTGATCCGCCCCGCCGCGCTGCGCCAGTTGGTGACGAGGGTTTCCAGGGACTTCACGGCCGTGCGCCGCCGGTCGGCGGGAACGCCCCGGGTCACCCCGGCGACGTAGCCGCGCCAGCGCGCGTCGGACGCGGACACGACGGACGCGGGGCGGGCCAGTACGTCACGGACCTTCGCCTTCTCCTTCGTGCGCTCGGCGGCGGTGAAGGTGTAGGACTCGGTCCAGTCGAAGCTGTACGAGCGGCCCGGCGCGAGGGTCACCGGTGCCGCGGTCTCGGTGCGGTACGTGTCACCGTCCACGGTGGTGCGGACGCGGTCCTTGTGGGTGACCTCGAAGCGTTCCGTGCCGTCGGTGAGGTAGTCCCAGGTCTCACGGACCCTCGCGAAGTCGACGCCGACGCCGGAACCGGTGGCGGTCAGCGACGGCGCGTCCCGCATCGGTTTGTCGGCGGGCCGCAGCAGGCCGCCCGTCCAGTCGGCGCCCAGCGTGCGGGATGCCGGGCCGGTGTTGCGTACCTCTGCCCTGACCAGGGCGCTGCGGTCGGTGGCGAAGCGGAGTTCGAGGGTGAGGCGCAGGCCGCGGCCGAGGTCGTACGTCTGGAGGAGCCGGCCCGGGAGCGAGGTGGATCTGGGTGTGCCTCCGGCGTCCAGGTCCAGGGGGCGGCCGTGTTCGGTGAGGCGGATGCGGCTGAAGGACTTGCTGAGCCACCAGGGGTATTCCTGGGCGATGTAGAGGGGCCCGGAGAAGCCGCCGTAGGCGTCCTTGTCACCGGCCTTCGGCAGGGCGTAGGCGTGCCAGGCTCCGCGGTCGGCGAAGACGGTGACGGGATTGTTGTCCTCGTCGTCGCCGGGCTGGGCGGTGACGGGGGTGCCGTGCAGGTCGAGGACGTCGGCGTAGGAGGGCGGGGGCTTCGGGCGCCCGTGGGCGGCGGCCGTCTGCGGCACGGCGAGGGCGCCGCCGGCGAGCAGCAGTGCCGTCAGGGCGCTCAGGGGGCGGTGTCCGGTCATGTGTCGGTCTCTCCAACGGGTCATTTCCCGGCCTCTCCAGGTGAGTCGGTGGTGATGCGCAGGACAGCGGCGCCGAGCGGGCCGAGGTCGATGTGGTCGTGGACGGCGGCCCCGGTGAGCAGGTCGGTGCCGCCGGCCGCGCAGGGGCCGGTCAGTGGCGTGCGTGTGTCGTGGTCGCTGTGGTTGAGGACGAAGAGGTACGTGCCCTGCGCGCCGGAGCGCACGGTCGCCTCGACGCCCTCGGGGACGTCGAGCACGGGGCGTACGCCCGCTGCCCGCAGCGCCTCGTCGAGCACGGCCGCGATGCCGTCGCCGAGGTGGGCGCCGGCGTACCACGCGGTGCCGGTGCCGTAGCGGTGGCGGGTGACGGCGGGGCGGCCGGTCAGCTCGCCGGCCACGTACGAGTCGACGATCTCCGTGTCCGGGCCCTCGGGCTCGATCCACTCGCTCCACAGGGTGGCCTCGGCGCCGGAGGCGAGGGGCACCGCCTCGCCGTCGGGGATCGGCCAGAACTCGTCGACGGACACGCCGAGCACGTCCCTCAGCGGTCCCGGTGCGCCGCCGTCGTGGATGTGGTCGTGGCCGTCGACGACACCGCTGAAGGGGCCGCACACGAGGTGGCCGCCACCGCGCACATGGGCGGCGATGCGTGCGGCGTTCTCGGGCCGCAGCAGGTGGAGGTTGGGCGCGAGGACGGCCCGGTAGCCGTCGAGGTCCGCGTGCGGGGGTACGAAGTCGGCGGTGACGGCGCGGGCGTGGAGTGCCGCGTACCAGGGGCGCAGGAGCTCGCGCCAGCGCATCCGGGCGGAGGGGTGGTCGTCGGCTTCCAGGGCCCACCAGGAGTCCCAGTCCAGGACGATCGCCACGTCCGCCGGGGTGGTGGCGCCGGTGACCTCGCCGAGCCGGGCGAGTTCGGCGCCGAAGCGGACCGTCTCGCGCCAGCCGCGGGACGCGGTGCCACGGTGCGGGAGCAGTGCGCTGTGGTACTTCTCCGCGCCGGCGCGGGAGGCGCGCCACTGGAAGTACATGATGCCGTCGGCGCCACGGGCCAGCGCCTGGAGGGACCAGAGTCGTTGCAGTCCGGGCTTCTTGGGGACGTTGACCGGCCGCCAGCTGACGGCGGACGGTGCCTGTTCGAGCAGCAGCCAGGGCCGGCCGCCCTTGAGCGAGCGCATCAGGTCGTAGTTGAGGGCGGCGTTGACGTGGGCGCGCGGGTCGGCGGGGTCCGGGTAGGCGTCGTCGGAGACGAGGTCCTCGTGCTCGGCCCACTTCCAGTAGTCGAGTGCCTTGAACATCGACATGAAGTTGGTGGTGGCCGGGATGTCCGGCGCGATCTGCCTGAGCGCCTCGCGCTCGGCGCGATGGCATTCGAGGAGGGCGTCCGAGCAGAAGCGCCGCCAGTCCAGGAGCTGTGTCGGGTTGACCGGTCCGGGCGCGGTGCGCGGCGGTTCGATCTCGTCGTACGTGCCGTAGCGCTGCGACCAGAAGGACGTGCCCCAGGCGTGGTTGAGGGTGTCGACCGTGCCGTAGCGGTCGGTGAGCCAGGCGCGGAAGTGGTCGGCGGAGCGGGCGCAGAAGCACTCGGTGACATGGTCGCCGTACTCGTTGTGGATGTGCCACAGGGCGAGCGCCGGGTGGTGTGCGTAGCGTTCGGCGAGGGTGCGGGTGAGGCGGAGCGCGGCGGCGCGGTATTCGGGCGAGGACGGGCAGTAGTGCTGGCGCGAGCCGAATTCGAGGCGTACGCCGTCGGCCGTGACCGGCAGGATCTCCGGGTGTGCGCGCACCAGCCAGGCGGGCGGTGACGCGGTCGCGGTGGCCAGGTCGACGGCGATGCCGTGCGCGTGCAGCAGGTCGAGGAGCCGGTCGAACCAGTCGAAGTCCCAGTTGTCCGGGCCGGGTTGGAGCCTCGCCCAGGAGAAGACGCCGACGGTCACCATCGTGACGCCGGCCTGGCGCATCAGCTCGGCGTCCTCGGCCCAGACGTCCTCGGGCCACTGCTCGGGGTTGTAGTCACCGCCGTAGAGGATGCCGGGGACACGGGTCAGGCGGCTCATCCCTTCACCGCCCCGCCGAGGAGCCCGGCCACGAACTGCCGCTGGAAGACCAGGAAGAGGAGCATCAGCGGAAGCGTGGCGAGGAGCGAGCCGAGCATCAGTCCCGAGTAGTCGACGTGGGAGAGCCCGGTGAGGGTGTTGAGTGCGACGGGCACGGTGTACTTGTCCTCCGAGTTGAGCATGAGCAGGGGCCAGATGAAGCTGTTCCACTGCGCCATGAACGTGAAGATGACCAGGGCGCCGAGCTGCGGGCGCACGCACGGCAGCACGACCTGGTAGAAGGTGCGCAGCTCGCCGGAGCCGTCGATCCGGGCCGATTCGAGGAGTTCGTCGGGGAAGTCGACGAAGCTCTGCCGCATCAGGAGGATGCCGAAGGAGTTCGCCAGGAACGGCAGGATCACGGCCTGGTACGAGTCGATCCAGCCGATGCTCGCCATCATCTGGAACAGCGGCACGAGCAGCACCTGGAACGGAATCATCATTGTGGCGAGCACCGCGCCGAGCAGCAGACCCCGGCCGCGGAAGCGGTACTTGGCGAGTCCGTAGCCGCACATGGCGGAGATCAGCGAGCTGAGCGCGGTGTGGACGACGGCGATGCCGACGCTGTTGAGGAGCACCCTCCCGAAGCCGATGGTGTCCTGGAGCCGTACGAGGTTGTCGAGCAGCCGGCCACCGGGCAGGAACGGCGGCGGCGAGCGGAACAGCTCCGACGTGGAGTGCGTCGCGGCGATCGCCATCCAGAGGAACGGCACCAGACTGACGACGGCGCCGCCCGCGAGCAACAGCCGCACGGCGATGCGGCCGAGCCGCCGGGCCGGGTGGACGCGTACGGGGGCCTGCTGGAGGGCGGTCACCGGCGGCGCTCCCTTCCGAAGGCGATGTACTGGAGGGCGGAGATCGCGGCGATGATGGCCACGACGACCCAGGCGATGGCGGCGGCGTAGCCGAAGTCCAACTGCTGGAAGCCGACTTTGTAGAGGTAGACGACCGGGGTGAGGGTCGCGTCGTCGGGGCCGCCGCGGGTGAGGACGTAGTTCTCGTCGAAGAGCTGGAGCGTTCCGATGGTGGAGGTGATCACGCAGAACAGGACGACCGGGCGCAGCTGCGGCAGGATCACACGGGTGTATGTGGACAGCGGGCCGGAGCCGTCGATCGCTGCGGCCTCGTACTGCTCCTTGCCGATGGACTGGAGTCCGGCGAGCAGGATGACGGCGTTGTAGCCGGTCCAGCGCCAGGTCAGGGACGCGATCAGGGAGACGCGGGCCCAGGTGGGGCTGTTGAGCCAGTCGACCTGGCCGACGCCGACGGCGCCGAGTATCTGGTTGACGAGGCCGCCGTCGGTCTTGAGGAGGACCTGGAAGACGACGGCGTACGCGACGAGTGTGGTGACGGCGGGCAGGAAGTAGACCGCGCGCCAGGTGCCGCGGAAGCGCAGCCAGGACTGGTTGAGCAGGACGGCGAGGACCAGTGCCAGGCCGATCATGACGGGGACCTGCACGACGAGGATGATCCCGGTGTTGAACAGGGACTCCAGGAATGCGGGGTCGTCGATCATGCGCCGGTACTGGTCGAGTCCGACCCAGCGGGTGGTGCCCGCGTCCTCGGTGGTGAAGCTCTGCAGGAGGCTGGCGCCCAGCGGATAGGCGAAGAAGAGCGCGAAGAGGGCGGCCGCGGGTCCGGCGAAGATCCACGCGCTGGGGCGCCGGCGCCTGCGGCGTGCCGGGGCCGGGGCTCGGGCGGGGGCGACCGGCCGGTCGTGGGCGGTGTCGACGGCCATCGGGCTAGTTCACCCTTTCGCGGCCGGTGGCCGTGGCGAGCTGCCGCGCGGCCGAGTCCAGGGCGGCGCGTGGGTCCTTGCCCCGCAGCATCACGCCGGTGACTGCGGAGATCATGATGTCCGAGGCCTTCGCGTCGTCCTTGTTGTTCTCGACCGGCGGGATGTTGCGGGCGAGCCGGGCGAACACGTCGAGGGCCGCCTGCC
>NZ_JBEXPH010000262.1:0-9377 GCF_040611955.1 Streptomyces sp. NPDC006510
GCTACCTCGCCGGACTCCACCTCCGGGCCTCCATGATCTGGATCAAGGACCTCACACGAGCGGCCCCTTGATCACAACCGAATACGCTCCCTAGCCGGGCCGCGTCGGCCGCAGCTTCCCGTAGGCGCCGTTTGGTCGGTCGGCGATGTCCCGGGCCCGCTTCGCGCTCAGCCGGAACAGCGGATGCCGTCGTTCCAGCTCGGCCAGCAGGCGAAACGCGGACGCACGACTCGGCTTCGGCACGACGTCCGGACCGTGGCGTGCGATCACCCGGGCCCGCGTCCGCTCGATCACCATCGTCTGCGACGGCTTCGACTCCCCGGTGTGCTCGACCATCACCTCCAGGGCCGTCTCCGCCCACCGGTCGTCAGCAGCGACCCTCCGTGTTCGGGCCGGTCCCTTCCTGGGGGCCGGCCCCGCTTCACCATGAGCCCGGAACTCGGCGATCCACCGCTTCAGCGTGCGAAGCCCAATCCCGAACTCGGCGATCTTCGCCGCGTAGCGGGAGTCCGCCGGCAACCCAGGCATGTACTCCGGTCGCGGCGATCGCCACGCCTGGCCTTCGACGCACCCACCGTCCCGACATCGGAAACTCACCAAAGCCCCTGCATCGTCCATTGCGCCCCAGCAGCCGCCCTGACGAACAGGGTGTCAGCGCGGTGCCCGCGACGGCGCCAGCCCGGTGCGGAGTCACCCGAACAGATGACGAGTTCGACGCGGGTCTCAGACAGATGGCACAAGTGCCATCCTGGTGCCATTCCAGCTGAGACTGTGCCGCGAAATCCTGGACCCTCACCGGCCGCTCCCGGCCGCCGTCAGTGGACACGCCTTTTGTGTGACTAATCCCGGATGTGCGTGCCCCGAACGGCCGAGGGGTAGTGCTCGCGCCGACACGATCACGTCCGCGCGATGCTCGCGCGGCGATCCAGGAAAGGCCGGACGCACATGGCTCAGCCCTTCACCCTGCCGGACTTCTACGTTCCGTATCCGGCACGGCTCAACGCCCACGTCGAGGAGGCCCGGGTACACACCAAGGAGTGGGCGCGCAGCATAGGGATGGTGGAGGGTTCGGGCATCTGGGAGGAGAAGGACATCGACTCCCACGACTACGCACTGCTCTGCGCGTACACCCACCCCGACTGCTCGGCCGAAGCCCTCTCGCTGGTCACCGACTGGTATGTGTGGGTCTTCTTCTTCGACGACCACTTCCTGGAACTCTTCAAGCGCACCCCCGACCGCGAGGGCGGAAAGCGTTATCTGGACCGGTTGCCCGCGTTCATGCCGATGGAACGCGGGGCCCCGATGCCGGAGCCGACCAATCCGGTCGAGGCGGGGCTGGCCGATCTGTGGGCGCGTACGGTGCCGAGCATGTCCGACGCCTGGCGGGCCAGGTTCGCCGAGGCGACGAAGAACCTGCTCAACGAGTCGCTGTGGGAGCTCGCCAACATCAACGAGGGGCGCATCGCGAACCCCGTCGAGTACATCGAGATGCGCCGCAAGGTGGGCGGCGCCCCGTGGTCGGCGGGTCTCGTGGAATACGCGGCGGGCGCCGAGGTCCCCGAGGCGGTGGCCGACGAGCGTGCGCTGCGGGTACTGCGGGACGCCTTCTCCGACGGTGTGCATCTGCGCAACGACCTCTTCTCGTACCAGCGGGAGGTCGAGGACGAGGGCGAGAACAGCAACGGTGTGCTGGTCCTGGAGCGCTTCCTCGGCTGTACCACGCAGGAGGCCGCCGACGCGGTGAACGATCTGCTGACGTCCCGGCTCCAGCAGTTCGAGAACACCGCGCTCACCGAACTCGGGCCGCTCTGCGCGGAGAAGGGGCTCGACCCGGCGCAGACCGCGGCGGTTCTCGCGTACGTCAAGGGATTGCAGGACTGGCAGTCGGGCGGCCATGAGTGGCACATGCGCTCCAGCCGCTACATGAACGACGGCGCGGTCGAAACGGCCACGACCGGCTTCGGGATGGCCGCGGCGTCGATCCGGTTCACATCGCGCTCGGAGGCGGCCCGGCTGCGCGGCCACACCCATGTGCCGTACCAGCGCGTCGGCCCGTCCCTGCTGCCCGACATCGAGCTGCCCTTCGGCACGACGCTCAGCCCGCATCTGGACGGGGCACGGGTACGGATCGTCGACTGGGCGAGCCGCATGGGCATTCTGGAGGCGCAGCCGGGGGTGCCCGGTTCGCACATCTGGGACGAGGAGCGGCTCATCGCGACCGATCTGCCGCTCTGCGCGGCGGGGCTGCACCCGGACGCGACACCGGAGGAGCTGGATCTGTCCTCCCAGTGGCTCACCTGGGGGACCTACGGCGACGACTGGTTCCCGGTGGTGCACGGACGGGCCCGCGATCTGACGGGGGCCAAGCTCGCCAATGAGCGTCTGTCGCTGTTCATGCCCCTGGACGGGTCCGGAACGCCCGAACCGGTCAACGCTCTGGAGCGGGGGCTCGCCGATCTCTGGGTGCGGACCTCGGCCCCGATGGACCCGAGCGGGCGCCGCGCGTTCCGGACGGCGGTCGAGGATATGACCGCGAGCTGGATCTGGGAGCTGGCGAACCAGGTGCAGAACCGCATCCCGGACCCGGTGGACTATGTCGAGATGCGGCGCATGACGTTCGGCTCCGACCTCACGATGAGCCTGTGCCGGCTGGGCCATGGCAGGAAGGTCCCGCCGGAGATCTACCACAGCGGGCCGCTGCGCTCACTGGAGAACGCGGCGGCGGACTACGCGTGTCTGCTCAACGACCTGTTCTCGTACCAGAAGGAGATCGAGTTCGAGGGTGAGGTGCACAACGGCGTCCTGGTCGTGCAGAACTTCTTCGGGGTGGACTATTCGACCGGGGTGGCGATCGTGTACGACCTGATGAAGTCTCGGCTGAGGCAGTTCCTGCACGTCGCCGAGCAGGAACTCCCGGTGCTCTACGACGACTTCGGGCTGGACGCGGAGGCGAGGGAGGTCCTGGCCGGGTACGTGCTGGAGCTCAAGCACTGGATCGCGGGCATCCTGATCTGGCACCGGGACTGCCGGCGCTACCGCGAGCAGGACCTGCGGCGCGGCACCGGAACCCCGTGGCACATCAGCGGTCCCACGGGGCTCGGTGTCTCGGCGGCGCGGGTGACCGCGCTGTTCGCTCAGCCCTCGGCGACCAGCGTGTAGCGGCTGCCGGCACGCGCCTTGAAGACCTTCTCGCCGCTCGCGAACAGCGAACTGCGGACGGTCACTTCGCGGGTGCGGCTCGCCGTGATCACCACACGGCGGGCCTGCCCAACGGCCCACTCGATGTCGACGGTGAACCCTCCTCTGGCGCGCAGTCCGCGCACCGATCCGTCCGGCCAGCCCGACGGGAGGGCGGGGAGGATGTCGACGGTGTCGTGCTGGCTCTGCAGCAGCATTTCGGCGATGCCCGAGGTGGCGCCGAAGTTGCCGTCGATCTGGAAGGGCGGGTGGGTGTCCCAGAGGTTGGGCAGGGTGGAGTTCTTCAGCTGTTCGGCGAGCATCCGGTGGGCGTGGTCGCCGTCGCGCAGCCGCGCCCAGAAGTTGATCTTCCATGCCTTGGACCAGCCGGTTCCGCCGTCGCCGCGCGCCCCGAGGGAGACCTCGGCCGCCCGTGCCCATGCGCTGCCGGGTTCGATCCGACGGCCCGGGTGGAGGGCGAAGAGGTGCGAGACATGGCGGTGGGTGTCGGCCGGGTCGTCCCGGTCGGTCTTCCACTCCTGGAGCTGGCCCCATGACCCGATCCGCAGTCCGGGGTCGAGCCGGTCGAGGGTCGTCTCCAGCCGGCTGCGGAAGGCAGGTGTGTCGCCGAGGGTGCGGGCGGCCTCCAGGGTGTTGGTGAGGAGGTCGTGCACGATCTGCTGGGACATCGCGGCGCCGGCGGTGAAGTCGCCGTGCTCGGGAGAGTAGCTGGGGGTGACGACGAGCAGTCCGTCGCGCGGGTCGGTGCGCAGATTGGCCAGCCAGAATTCGGCCGCCTCCTTCATCGCCGGGTAGGCGGTGGAGCGCAGGTAGTCGGTGGAGCCGCTGAACCGGTAGTGCTCGTACATCTGCTGGGTGAGCCAGGCGGCGGCCTCCGGGAACCAGAACGCGGTGGACCAGTCGTGGACGCCGGTGAAGCCGTACGGGTTGGTCTCGTTGTGCACCACCCAGCCGGCGGTCCCGAACATCTCCTTCGCCGTCCTGCGGCCGGGGGCGCGCATCGCCTCGATGTAGCGGTCGTACGGTGCGGTGGTCTCGGCGAGGTTGGTGACCTCGGCGAGCCAGTAGTTCATCTGGAGATTGATGTTGCTGTGGTAGTCGGCCGACCAGGGCGGGGTGGTCGAGTCGTTCCAGACGCCCTGGAGGTTGGCGGGCAGCGAGCCGGCCCGCGAGGAGGCGATCAGCAGGTAGCGGCCGTACTGGAAGAACAGCGCTTCCAGGGCCCGGTCGGCGGGGCTCGTACCACCCGTGTAGCGGGCGAGCAGCTGATCGGTGGGGAGGTCGGGCAGTTGCTGGCCGATGTCGAGGGCGACCCGGTCGAAGAGGGCGCGGTGGTCGCGTACGTGGGTGTCGCGGACCTTTTCGTAGGAGGCCCGGGCGGCGGAGTCCACGGCGGCGGTGACCGCCGTGTGCGGGTCGTCGCCGCGGTAGGAGGGGTAGCTGTCGGCGTAGTCGGTGCCCGCGGCAAGGACGAACCAGGCGCTGTCGGCGCCGGTGACGGTGAGGGTGCCGGCCGGGTCCGCGGTGACGGTGCCGCCGCTGGTCCGGACGCGGACCTGGGCCTCGAAGCGCAGACCGTTGTCCTTCAGTGCGCCGCGTACGGTGAGCCGGTCCCGGTCGGTGGTGACGGTGCAGTCGTTGCGGGGCGAGGTGTAGCGCAGGGTGAAGGAAACCTGGCCGGGCCGGTCGGCGCCGAGGTGCCCCGCGATGACCCTGCCCGGATGAGAGACGAAGAACTCCCTTGTGTGGCGCACCTCTTGATGGGTGTAGGTCACGGAGGCAAGGGCGTTGCGCAGATCGAGGGTGCGGCGGTAGGAGGCGTCGGCGGCGGCCGGGGCGTTCGGCAGATCCAGCCGCAGGTCGCCGAAGACCTGGTAGGCGCCGTAGCCGCGCCTCGCCTGCCCGAGTTCGGCGGCGACGGCGTCCGGGTCCAGAGCGCCCTGGCTGTCGAGGCGTTGCTGCACGCCGGTGAGGGCGCCGGGCCTGGGGGTGGTCCAGTTCCCGAAGTCGTAGCCCTGGGCGGAGCCCGGACCGCCGGTCCACAGCGTCTTCTCGTTGAAGGTGAGCTGCTCGGAGGCGAGCGTCCCGTACACGCTCGCGCCGAGGGCGCCGCCGCCGATGGGCAGCGACTCGCGCTCCCAGTTCGCGGCCGGTGCGTCGTACCGGAGCGTCGGTTCCGCCTGCTTTTCCGTGTGAGTGGCTCCCTCCGATTCATCGGAGGTACCGGCAGCAGCAGCCGTGCCGGAGAGGGCAGGTATTCCCAGTGCCAGTGCACCGGTTGCCCCTATCGCTGTCTTCACGGTGGTACGTCGCGTGATCCCGGATGTCATGCGGTCGACGCTAAAGGTCCGACGACTGACCCGACAAGGAGCATGACAAAGCGGCCCCTTGGACGGAGGCCGCGAGCACTTGGACGGATGTTGAGGTGTGCGCCCCGCAGCCGCCCGGGGCAAGCGGGCGGTCGGCGAGAGGGACCGTTTCAGCCCTGCTGGAACAGCTCGGCGGGCAGCGGCTTCAGCAGGGTGTACAGATCGTCGGTGATCGGCCGGTCCCAGCTGGCGATGGTGACGAGCACGCCGTCGCTGCGGTCGAACTGGACGCAGGAGATCCGGCTCTCGGAAAGCTTGACCCGGCGGACGATCAGCAGGTTGTCGCCCTGCATCACGGGCATGTCGTCCGTGCCGGTGACCTCGACCGGCTCGTCGTTCTCCAGCGCGAGCAGCAGCTGGGCCACCTCGAACGGGACCTGGCCCTCCTCGGTCTCGCGGGCGGGCGAGCCCTCCGGGAGGTTGCCGATGATCATCGCGGGGCCGCGGCCGCCGAACAGGTCGTAGCGCAGGAAGACGCCCTGACAGCTTCCGTCGGGAGCGGGCAGCAGACCGGCGCCGAGGTTTCCGGGCCAGTCCCCCGGGTCCATGGCCAGGACGTCGAAGTCGGGGCCCGCGGGTGTGGCGGCGCTACGGCGGCGGAGGAAGGACATGCAGCCATGTTACGTGTCCGGGCTCACGTTGCGGAGCCGGGTCCGCGCAGGCCGGGGCGCCGACGGGTGCGCGGGCCGGTCCCGGACGGATCCGCACCCCGGGCTCGGGCGGGTCCGCGCCCCGGCTCCCGGGCGGATTCCGCGGCCAGCGCTTCCAGCACACCGATCGCCTCCGCGGCCCGGTCGTACGGGACGAACAGGTGGTCGTGATGGAAGCCGGCCACCACGTTGCAGCTCAGCCCCACGTCGGTGAGCGCCAGGGAAACGGCGGCCGTGAGCCCGACCGCGTCCAGCGCGGAGTGGACACGGAGGGTGATCCAGGCCGCGGCGTAGTCGTGCCCCAGTCCGGCCGAGAGCGCTTCCGCTTCCGGGAGGACCAGCGTCAGCCCCTCGGCTTCGGCGACTGTGACGACCGGCCTGACACCGGCGGGCACGGTGCCGTCCGGCACGGTCGTGAAGACATAGCGGCCGGGGTTCAGCTCCGGTCGCATTCCGCTCAGCAGGGTTCGGAGATCGCGCTCACCACTCACGGCGACCACGCTACCTACGGTGTGCGGTGACGCTCGTGGTGGCGTGCCACCCGGGCGCGGTTGCCGCAGGACGGCTTGCACCATTCCTGGCGGGGGTGCTCCTTGACGAAGTAGCGCACACAGCGCGGTGCGTGGCAGGCACGCAGCGCGGTGCGGTCCGGGCCCGCGAGGAAACCGACGGCCGCGCGGGCGAGAGCGGCCGGTACCACGTCCGGTCCCGCCGTGCCACCGATCGGGTGGTCATGGGCGACCGGATCACGGTCCGGCACCCAGTCCAGGTGGGGCACGGTCGGGACCGCGGCAGCGGCGGTGTTCAGCAGGCGGAGCGCTTCGCCGAAGGGGAGCAGCCGGCCGGCGTCCGCGGGGCTGGGTTCTCCCGGGCGGACGGCGTGCGCGAACAGCGCCCGGACGGCGGCGCGCAGCGACCGTACGGCTTCCAGGGTCTGTTCGTCGGCCGCCCAGGTGTCGTCGGGCGCCGCGTCGCCGAGCGGACCGCGCCGCTCGCGCACCCATCGGGTCAGTCCGTCCGGGGTGGCGAGGTCATCGGCCACGCCGCCGCGGCCGTCGTGGCGGATGGTGAGGGCGAGGTCGAGCGCGATCCGGGTGTCTGACACGGACTTAATGATAACTTCGGCCAAGACCATTAGCTTCGGGGCCGCGTCATGGCACGGCGCGCGCTCAGGTGAGGTCGAACTCGCCGTCGCGGGCGTTCACCACGAAGGCGCGCCATTCGGCCGGGGTGAAGATGAGCGACGGGCTGCCGGGTTTCCCGACGTTGCGCATCGCGATGAATCCCTCGACGAAGGCGATCTGTACGTCCCCCGCGCCCTGACTGCCCGACCTCCACTGTGCGTTGCTGAGATCGAGATCCGGCTTGTCCCAGCCCGCGAAGGGCTGCTGGGTCGTGGTGCGCTCCGCCACGTCGGCTCCTCCCACTTGTCGTCCCGGGCCAAAGCGTAGCCACCCCCGGCGGTCCCGGACAGGGCGCGAACGGGGCTTCAGCCGGCCCGGGACGGCCCGGTGTCAGCGGGTGGGAGGCTCGGCTCCGACCAGCCACATGGCGAAGAACTGCGCCCCGCCGCCGTACGCGTGGCCGAGCGCCTTCCGGGCCCCCGCCACCTGGTGTTCGCCCGCCTGTCCCCGTACCTGCAACGCGGCTTCGGCGAAGCGGATCACGCCGGAGGCGCCGATGGGATTGGTGGAGAGCACTCCGCCCGAGGGGTTCACCGGCAGATCGCCGTCGAGTTCGGTGACGCCGGACTCGGTGAGCTTCCAGCCCTCTCCCTCGTCGGCGAAGCCCAGGTTCTCCAGCCACATCGGCTCGTACCAGGAGAACGGCACGTACATCTCCACGGCGTCGATCTCCCGTCGCGGGTCGCTGATGCCCGCCTGCCGGTACACATCGGCGGCGCAGTCCCGGCCCGCCCGCGGCGAGACGAAGTCCTTGCCGGCGAAGAGCGTCGGCTCGCTGCGCATCGCGCCGCCGTGCACCCAGGCGGGCGGCTGCGGTGAACGGCCCGCTCCGGCGCGGTCGGTGAGGATCATCGCGCAGGCCCCGTCGGAGGACGGGCAGGTCTCCGAGTAGCGGATCGGGTCCCAGAGCATCGGTGCCGCCCGGACCTTCTCCAGGGTGATGTCCGGGTCGTGGATGTGCGCGTACGGATTCTTGAGCGCGTTGCGGCGGTCCTTGTAGGCGACGAGGGAACCGACCGTGTCGGGCGCGCCGGTGCGGCGCATGTACGCCCGCACGTGCGGGGCGAAGAAGCCGCCCGCTCCGGCCAGTAGCGGTTGCTGGAACGGGATGGGCAGCGAGAGCCCCCACATGGCGTTGGACTCGGACTGCTTCTCGAAGGCGAGCGTGAGGACGGTGCGGTGCACCCGCGCGGAGACCAGGTTGGCCGCGACGAGTGCGGTGGAGCCGCCCACCGAGCCCGCGGTGTGCACCCGGAGCATCGGTTTGCCGACCGCGCCGAGGGCGTCGGCGAGATAGAGCTCCGGCATCATCAGGCCCTCGAAGAAGTCGGGCGCCTTGCCGATGACGACGGCGTCGATGTCCGCCCAGGTCAGTGCCGCGTCCTCCAGCGCGCGGACGGCGGCCTCACGGACGAGTCCGGCGATGGAGACGTCCCGGCGTGCGGACACGTGCTTCGTCTGGCCGATGCCGACGACGGCCACGGGTTCATCGGGCATGAGCGCTCTCCCCTTCGAGGACGGCGACGAGGTTCTGCTGGAGGCAGGGCCCGGAGGTGGCGTGGGCGAGTGCCCGGTCGGACTCGCCGCGGTGGATGCGGGCAGCGGCCTCGCCGAGGCGGATCAGCCCGGCGGCCATGACGGGGTTGGCGGCGAGCGCGCCGCCGGACGGGTTGACGTCGACGCTGTCGTCGAGTCGGAGCGCCTTGCGCAGCACCACCTCCTGGGAGGTGAACGGGGCGTGCAACTCGGCGGTGTCCACGGGGCGTTCGAAGACCCCGGCACGGGTCGCGGCGAGCCGGGTGGACGGTGATTCGGTCAGCTCCCGCACCCCGAGGCCGTGCGCCTCGATGCGGTGGTCGATGCCGCGGATCCAGGCGGGGCTCCGCAGGCGCCCTCCCACTCGGCGGGCCGATTGGCCTGCTCCATCAGCTCGGTGAGGCCCTGCTTGGGCAGCGCGTCGTCCAGCTTGGTGACGA
>NZ_JBEXPH010000263.1:0-9339 GCF_040611955.1 Streptomyces sp. NPDC006510
GACTACCTGGAGATCCACGAGCGCTGGGCCCGCAACATCGTCTGCGCCCTGGCCCGCATGGACGGCCAGGTCGTCGGCATCGTCGCCAACCAGCCGCAGTCCCTCGCAGGCGTCCTGGACATCGAAGCCTCCGAGAAGGCGGCCCGCTTCGTTCAGATGTGTGATGCATTCAACATTCCCATCATCACTCTTTTGGACGTACCCGGCTTCCTGCCCGGGGTCGATCAGGAGCACGGTGGAATCATTCGGCACGGTGCGAAGCTGCTCTACGCGTACTGCAACGCCACGGTGCCGAGGATCTCGCTGATCCTGCGCAAGGCTTACGGCGGTGCGTACATCGTGATGGACAGCCAGTCCATCGGTGCGGATCTGACGTACGCCTGGCCGACCAACGAGATCGCGGTGATGGGCGCCGAGGGCGCCGCCAACGTCATCTTCCGTCGGCAGATCGCCGACGCCGAGGACCCGGAAGCCATGCGGAAGCGCATGGTCAAGGAGTACAAGGCGGAACTGATGCATCCGTACTACGCGGCGGAGCGGGGCCTGGTCGACGACGTCATCGACCCCGCCGAGACCCGCGAGGTGCTGATCGCCTCGCTCGCCATGCTCCGTTCCAAGCACGCCGACCTGCCGTCCCGCAAGCACGGCAACCCCCCGCAGTAGTCCGCAGTCCGCGCAGCACCCCTGCCGAGCCCGCGAAGACCTGCCGAGAAGACGGAGAAACAACCCATGAGCACTGCTGCCGAGTCCGTGCTGCGCGTCGAGAAGGGTCTTGCCGACCCCGAGGAACTGGCCGCGATAACCGCGGTCCTGCTCGCCCGCGCCGCGGCCCAGCCCGCCGCCGCCCCCGCCCACCGAGGCCGCAACACCGCCGGGTGGCGCCGCCTGGAGCGCACGCCGGGCTTCCGCGCCCCGCACTCCTGGCAGGGCTGACGCACCACGCGTGAAAGGGCCCCGCACTCCCTCGGGAGTGCGGGGCCCTTTCGTACGTCCGGCCCAGGGGGTCTACCGGAGCCGAGCCATGAGGGCGTGCTCCACGAGCGTGATCAGCGCGCTCTTGGCGTCCGCGCGGTGCCGCGCGTCCGTCGTCAGAATCGGCGTGTCCGGCCCGATCTGGAGCGCTTCGCGGACCTCGTCGGGGGTGTAGGGCTGGTGTCCGTCGAAGCCGTTGAGGGCGATGACGAAGGGCAGGCCGCTGTTCTCGAAGTAGTCGACGGCGGGGAAGCAGTCGGCGAGGCGGCGGGTGTCCACGAGGACGACGGCGCCGATGGCGCCGCGGACCAGGTCGTCCCACATGAACCAGAAGCGGTCCTGTCCGGGCGTACCGAAGAGGTACAGGATCAGGTCCTGGTCCAGGGTGATACGACCGAAGTCCATCGCCACCGTCGTGGTGGTCTTGTCCCCGGTGTGCGTCAGGTCGTCGATGCCCGCGGACGCGGACGTCATCACGGCTTCGGTGCGCAGCGGATTGATCTCCGAGACGGCACCGACGAACGTGGTCTTACCCACGCCGAAGCCCCCTGCCACCACGATCTTCGCCGAGGTAGTGGAGCGGGCTGCTCCGCCGCTAGAGCTTGCGAAGTCCACTGAGCACCCTTTCGAGCAGTGTCACATCTGGCTGGCCGCCGGCGGACTCGTCGCCGCCGGGCTGATGGATTGCGACGAGTCCGGCCTCGGCCAGGTCGGCTACGAGGATCCGGGCAACGCCGAGCGGGATCGAGAGCAGTGCCGAAATCTCGGCGACCGACTTGATCTCGAAGCACAGCCGGCAGATCCGCTGGTGCTCGGGCAACTGCCCTTGCAGCCGGGACGGATCAGCCGTGGTACTGACCAACGCCTCAATGGCGAGTTGGTAGCGCGGTCGGGTCCGGCCGCCGGTCATGGCGTACGGACGAACCAGCGGATTGTGCGCGGAGGGCGCGGCAGGCTCGGGGGTCTGCCGCGGCTGTACCGGCTGAATACGGGGAGTCCGGGGCGAGTCGTAGCGGTGTGGACGCTGCGTGGGCCACCCGGAACCCTGCTGGGGGCCGTGCGGCGGCTGTTGAGGCTGCTGCTGATACGGCCGGTAAGGCTGCCGGGCGCCGTGTCCGCTGGGTGCGGAGGGGAAGTTGAACCGGTTGTCCCCGTGCTCACCCGGTACCTGCTGGCCACCGTTGTACTGGTGTCCGCCTGGCGGTGTGTCCACGATTCCTCCTCCTGCCGGTCCCGGTCTCAGTGGGTCGCGCCACCGCACTTTATGGCCCGGTGGCGCGAAACGCACTGTCTGGCTACTAGTTAAGAAGACTTCCTTGCAGTTCAGCACGGAGGTCCGGGGTGAGGACACTGCCCGCACGGTCGACCAGAAGTGCCATTTCGTACCCGACCAGACCGATATCGGCGTCCGGGTGGGCGAGAACGGCCAGCGAAGAACCGTCCGAGATGGACATGATGAAGAGGAACCCGCGCTCCATCTCCACAACTGTCTGATTCACCGCGCCGCCCTCGAAGATCCGCGAGGCGCCCGCGGTCAGCGAGGTCAGCCCGGAGGCAACGGCCGCCAGCTGGTCGGCGCGGTCACGGGGGAATCCCTCGGACATGGCCAGCAGGAGTCCGTCGGCGGAGACCACCACCGTGTGCGACACCCCAGGGGTGTTGTCCACGAAGTTGGTGATCAACCAGTTCAGATTCTGCGCCGCCTGGCTCATCGGGCTCACACTAACGCTCCTGGTTGTAGGTATTACTGTCGTCCGAACCCGCGCTGCGTCCCCGCAGTACGCCCCGCCGCAGGTTGCTCAACCTGCCGCGGACGTCCTCGGGGGCACGGGAAACCTGAGGGCCGCCCTGCAAGGTCTGCTCCGCCGTACCCTCGACCAGATTGGCCTTGGGCACCCGCCGGGGGAGTCCGGACGGGGTGATCCCGCCCGCCTTCGGCTCCCGGAGCTTCTCGGCCCGCTCCCAGCGCTCGTCGTTGGCCGAGCGCCAGTCGTCGGAGCCGTTTCCGTCCGCTTGCGCGGGCGACGGCTGCTGCGGCAGTTCCTCCTGCTGCCGCGGCTGCTGCGCGGCGACGGGCCGGCTGTTCCCGCGGCCGGTGGGCTGCCAGTGCTGCTGACCGCCCCGGCGCGGCAGACCGGCTTCGGTCAGCTCGTGACCGGAGTCGGGAGTGGAGCCCGGACGGTCGAAGCCTACGCGTTCCTGCGGCTCCGCGGGGGCACTCGGGGAGGATTCCGCTTCCGCCGGTGCCGACGGCTCGTACGCGCTCTGGTAGGCGCCCTGTTCCGGCCAGTCATCCTGGTGGGACCGGGGAGCGAACTGCTCCTCGTACGACGGCTGCGGGGCCTCACCGGCCGCATAACCGGCTTCCGCATAGCCATCGGGCAGACCCTGGCCGGGATGCTGGGCAAAGCCCGCGTCACCGCCGTAGGGCTCGTAGCCGCCCTCGTACGGAGGCTGCTCGTACTCCTCCTGCCGCGAGCCCTGCTGCGGCTCCTGGGCGTATCCGTTCCCGGCGTACTGGTTGTCGGCGTACGGATCCTGCGCGAACTGCGGGTGCTCGACCGACGCCTGCGCCTCCAGCGCCGCCCGGCGCCCCTCGCGCATCAGCGAACGGCCCACCGGATCCAGCTGCGCCGCGTCCGCCGACGGCTGCTCGTAGCGCGAGTCGTCGAAGCCGAGCTCCGCCGCCGTGCGCAAGTGCGTCTGGGACGGCTGCTGTTCGTAGCTCTGCTGCTCCGGGATGATCGAGGAGACGGTGAAGTCGTCCCCCGCCTCGGCCGGTTCACCGCCGCCGCCGTGGGTGATCGCGTCCGGCAGCATGACCAGCGACGTGGTTCCGGCCTGCTCGCCCGAGGGGCGCAGCTGGACCCGGATGCCGTGCCGGTCGGCGAGCCGGCCGACCACGAACAGGCCCATCCGCTGCGACACCGCGGCGTCCACGGTCGGCGGGTTGGCCAGCTTGTGGTTGATGTCGGCGAAGTCCTCGGCGGTGAGCCCGATGCCCTTGTCGTGGATCTCGATCATCACGCGGCTGTCGGGCAGCCGGGTCGCGGTGACCCGCACCTTGGTCTGCGGCGAGGAGAACGTGGTGGCGTTCTCCAGCAACTCGGCCAGCAGGTGCACGAGGTCGGTGACCGACTGGCCGTGGATCTCGGTCTCGGGCACCCCGGCGAGCTCGATGCGCTCGTACGACTCCACCTCGGAGGCGGCGGCACGGAGCACGTCGACCAGCGGGACCGGCTGGTTCCAGCGGCGGCCGGGCTCCTCGCCCGCGAGGACCAGGAGGTTCTCACCGTTGCGGCGCATACGGGTGGCCAGGTGGTCCAGCCGGAAGAGGTTCTCCAGCTGATCCGGGTCGGCCTCGTTGTTCTCCAGGTCGGTGATGAGGGTCAGCTGGCCCTCGATCAGCGACTGGTTGCGGCGCGAGAGATTGGTGAAGATCGCGTTGACGTTGCCCCGCAGCATGGCCTGCTCCGCCGCCAGCCGGACCGCCTCGCGGTGCACCTGGTCGAAGGCGCGGGCGACCTCGCCGATCTCGTCCCGGCTGTGGATCGGGATCGGCTGGACGCGGGTGTCTACCCGGCCCGGTTCGGCCCTGGAGAGCTGGTCGACCAGCATCGGCAGCCGCTGCTCGGCGATCCCGAAGGCGGCCGTACGCAGCCGGCGCATCGAGCGGCTCATCTGCCGGGCCATGAGACCGGCCAGCACGAAGGCGGCCAGCAGGGCGACGATCACGACGGCTGCGTTGACGACGGCGTCGGTCCTGGCGCTGGACGAGATGTCCGCGGCCTCGGTCACGGCCTTGTCGACGAGCTCGTCCTCGACCGTGGTGTAGCCGTCGAACTTGGCGGTGGCGGCCGCCATCCAGGTCTCGGGCGTGATGCCCTTCGCGGCCAGTTTCTCGGGCGACTTGCCCTGCCCGATCTGCTGGGCCATGCCGTCGAAGACCGAGCCGTCGATGCTCGGCGGGGCGACGAACGGGACTCCCGCGGCGTCGGCCTGCTCCTTGGCCTTCTTCAGCTCCTTCGTGCCCTCGTCGGCCTTGGCGGCCATGACCTCCTTCAGCAGGGCCGCGTCGGCCTCGGTACCGCCGGAGACGAACTCGCCGAGCGCGATCTGCTCCAGGTAGTTGTACGAGCCGAAGGCCTTGACCTGGGCGTCGAACTTGGCGCTCTCCTGGCTCGGACGCACCAGCAGGTGCATGCCGATGGAGCGCTGAAGCGATTCTGCAGCCTTGGCGAGCTCGACCGCGTAGACCGTACGGCCGTAGCTGGTGATGTTGCCGGTGCCCAGACCCAGCTCATTGCTGAACTCCATCAGCGAGTGCTGGACCTTGACGTAGCCCTCCTCCGTCTTCACCGGGTCCATCGCCTCGGCGAAGGCGGCCTTGCGCAGCTCGGGGAGTGTGGGCTCCTCCAGCCGGAACAGCTGAAGACGCCGTTCCAGGCCCTGCTTCTTCGGCATGTCCTTCACGGCCGTGTCGAACTTGTCCGCGGCCGCGTCGGTGGTGGCCCGGACCTCGCCGATGACGGCGGCGTCACGTTTGTTCGACAGCAGGGGCTGAGCGGAGAGGTCACGCTCGTTGAGGAGTGCCTGGCCGTACTCGGCGGCCGCGCGCACGATCAGCGCGGTCTTCTCGGCGTCCTGAGCCTCGCGCCAGGTGTCGATCGACCCCTTCACCTGGAATCCGCCCATGACCAGGCCGACCAGGACGGGGATCAGGAGAATCGCGTTCAGCCGGGTGGGCACCCGCCAGTTGCGCGGCGCCAGTCGGCTGGTGCTGCCACCGGACGCCGCCGCATCGGACGCATCGGCAGGGGACGCCGCGGCGCGCGGCGGCGGGGTGAAGTTGCCCCGCTCCTGCTGCGCCGTGGGGCCCGCGTTGCTTCGCCTCACTCGACCAACAACCTCTCGGCGTCGGCACCTACGTTGTGCCGTATTTCGTTCAGGGCCGTACTACTCGGGAGTTCGTCGAATTCCAGCACGGGGACCGGTCGCGTTCCAAACAGTCGGAACCTGTCATTCCGAGTGGCCCAGGCCTCAGATAAAACGGGCATAAAGAACGAGCCCCGTCAAAAGGCGGGGCTCATGTGAGCGCAGTGGCACCAAACGGATGCGTCGGGTGTCGAACGCGGGGCAATTCTCTGTCGAAACGTTATGAATACGGGGGCGGATCGTGTCAAAGGACACAGCCCGCCCCCGTCCGACTACGGTAACTACCGTATGGCAATACCGACTTGTGCTTACTTGAGCCGAGCCATGAGGGCGTGCTCCACGAGCGTGATCAGACCGCTCTTGGCGTCCGCGCGGTGCCGCGCGTCCGTCGTGATGATCGGGGTGTCGGGGCCGATCTGGAGGGCTTCGCGGACCTCGTCGGGGGTGTAGGGCTGGTGTCCGTCGAAGCCGTTGAGGGCGATGACGAAGGGCAGGCCGCTGTTCTCGAAGTAGTCGACGGCGGGGAAGCAGTCGGCGAGGCGGCGGGTGTCCACGAGGACGACGGCGCCGATGGCGCCGCGGACCAGGTCGTCCCACATGAACCAGAAGCGGTCCTGTCCGGGCGTACCGAAGAGGTACAGGATCAGGTCCTGGTCCAGGGTGATACGACCGAAGTCCATGGCGACGGTCGTCGTCGTCTTGCCCCCGGTGTGCGTCAGGTCGTCGATGCCCGCGGACGCGGACGTCATCACGGCCTCCGTACGCAACGGGTTGATCTCCGAGACGGCACCGACGAACGTGGTCTTACCCACGCCGAAGCCCCCCGCCACCACGATCTTCGCCGAGGTGGTGGCACGGGCCGCACCGCCGCTAGAGCTTGCGAAGTCCACTGAGCACCCTTTCGAGCAGTGTCACATCCGGCGTGCCGCCGGCCTCTCCATTGCCCGGCTGGTGGATGGCCACCATGCCGGCTTCCGCCAGGTCCGCGACGAGAATCCGGGCCACACCGAGCGGCATCGACAGCAGCGCCGAGACCTCGGCCACCGACTTGACCTCACGGCAGAGGTGGCAGATCCGCTGGTGCTCGGGGAGCAGTGTTCCCAGATGCGCGGGGTCGGCCGTGGTGGAGACCAGTGCCTCTATGGCGAGCTGATAACGCGGCCGGGTCCGGCCACCGGTCATGGCGTACGGGCGGACCAGTGGCTGGTCGCCTTCACCTTCGTACGACGCGTGGTGCAGTGCGCCGTACGGATCGGGTGAGGCGGGTGGCGGGGTCATGAATCCTCCGGGCGTGACAGCAGTACGTCGGCTTGCCGTCTGAAGGGGCCGGTGGGGGGCTCTAATCGGCCGGACGGGCGAGGGATGAGGGCGTTACCTGGGGCAATCGAGTCTGTCATCGATCCACGGCCGCCTAATGGAGCAGGCTGCCCTGGAGCTCGGCGCGGAGGTCGGGGGTGAGGACAGTGCCCGCACGGTCGACCAGCAGAGCCATCTCGTACCCGACCAGACCGATGTCGGCGTCCGGGTGGGCGAGAACGGCCAGCGAGGAGCCGTCCGAGATGGACATCAGGAAGAGGAACCCGCGTTCCATCTCCACCACGGTCTGGCTGACGGCACCGCCCTCGAAGATCCGGGAGGCGCCCGCGGTCAGCGAGGTCAGCCCGGAGGCGACGGCCGCCAGCTGGTCGGCGCGGTCACGGGGGAATCCTTCGGACATGGCCAGCAGGAGTCCGTCGGCGGAGACCACCACCGTGTGCGACACCCCGGGGGTGTTGTCCACGAAGTTGGTGATCAACCAGTTCAGATTCTGCGCGGCCTGACTCATCGGGCTCAACTAACGCTCCTGCTGGTGAGTGGGGCCGAGTGGGAAACTGCCGGTCGACTGGCTGTTGTTGGCCTGTCGCCCTTGCTGGATGCCCCGGCGGAGATTGGTCAACCGCCCGCGTACATCATCGGGGGCACGTGACACCTGCGGACCGGACTGATGGTTCTGCTGCTGTGCGGTACCCGGCACCAGGTTGGCGCGAGGCACTCGGCGAGGCAGTCCGGAAGTGGTGACTCCGCCTGCCGCGGGCTTCTTGACCCGCTCCGCCTGCCGTACGAGTTCATCGTTCGGCGAGGGGCGCCAGGAACTTGTGGTGCTGCCCGGCTCGCCCCCGCCGCGGCGCGGCGCCTCGGGAGCGGGAGACTCCGGGGCCGGCCGCTGGGGGAGGGAAGCGGACGTCTGCGGCTCGGCGGGCGGCTGCTGGCCGCCCTGCTGCGGGCCGTGGAACCAGTTCGTCTCCAGGGTGTCGTACAGCGGCGTACGACCGTCCCCGGGCCCGGCCGCCGGAGGCAGCGCCTCGGGCTGCGGCTGCGACGGCAGGACCGGACGGTACTGCGCGTCACCGGCGGGCGGGCGCGGGGCACCGAAGTCCTCGTCGTCCCGGCCGCGCTGACGCGTGGCCGGCAGGCCCTGGTCCTGCGCCCGGACCGGCGGCTGTCCGAAGTCGGGACGGGCGAACTGCGCGGTGCCGGCCGGGTCCTGGGCGGACGGGTCCTGAAGGCCGTGGCCCTGCGGGGCCGGAGCCGAGAAGTCGGGACGGGCGAACTGCGCGGTGCCGGCCGGGTCCTGGGCAGACGGGTCCTGAAGGCCGTGGCCCTGCGGGGCCGGAGCCGAGAAGTCCGGGCGGGCGAACTCGGCGGTGGAGCCGGGGCCCTGCCGGTCGTCCATGGGCACCCGGGGGGTGAGCGGCGGGTTCATCGGCCGCTGGAACTGACCGGTGGACTCGGGGTCCTCGTGACCGCGCGGGGCGTCCAGCGGAGTTCGCCGCGGCGCGGACGGCTCCTCGGTGCCCCAGCTGGTGGTCTGCGGACGCTGCGGCTGAGGGTTGCCACCGGGCAGTTCGGCACGTGGGCCGCCGACCGGGGGCAGCTGGCGGCCGGGCTCGCCCTGGCCGGCGGGCTGCTGGAAGCCGCCCTGCTCGGCCGGGTTCTGCCGGGCCTGCTGCGGCTGGGACGGCTGCCACGGGGCGGGGCCGTTCGGCCGGCCCTGTTGGCCGTTGTGGTCCTGACGGTCCGGACCCTGGCGGTTCTGGTCCTGGCGGTTCTGGCCGAACAGGTCGGGCCGGCCCGACTCCGTACGGCCCGGACCGTCGCCCTGGCCGCGGGCACCGAGGCGGGCACCGTTGCCGAAGGCACCGGCGAGGCCGCCACCGTGACGCTGCGGCTCCGGTCGGGAGCCGTCCTGCGGGCCGGTGCCGGACAGCCCGGCGGACTGGAATCCGGCGTTCTGTTGGCCCTGTTGGCCCGGCTGGCCCTGCTGGTGGCGGGGGCCGCCGTCACGCGAGGGCAGCGCGGCACGCGGCGACGAGCCCGCACCGACCTCACCGCGCGAGGCGCCCGGACCCGAGGCGAGACGGCCGGCCGGGCCCGACGGGGGGCCGCCGGGGC
>NZ_JBEXPH010000264.1:0-9287 GCF_040611955.1 Streptomyces sp. NPDC006510
CGAGCAGCAGCGGCGAGGCGCCCGGCGCCGCGGCGACGCGCTCCGGGCTGCCGTGCAGTCCGCGCCGTTCCCAGTAGGCGGTCGCGGCCTCGCGCAGGGCGTCGCTGCCACCGGTCGGTTCGGGTTCGCTGCGGCCCGCCGCCGAGGCGAGCACCTCGGCCAGCTCGGGCAGCACGGGCAGCCCTGGGTCGGGGGCGGGCGGCCCGTACCGGACGGGGCCCCGGTCCTCACGTACGGAGCGCGCGCCGCCCGCCGCCCGTCCGGTTCGCTGCCGCGCCATTCGGGCCTCCTTCGCCGCCGCCCCGTCACCCTGTCGCGCCGTCTCGCACTCTGGGCCCTTTATACGAGGGTTCGGCGGACCGCGCCCGCCGACGGTGGTCGGCAGGTGAGGCGGGATCAGCCCGCGAAGGCCGCCTGGGGCATTCCGTGCCCCGCGTCCGGCAGCACCAGCAGCGAACCGGACAGCGGGTGCGGGGCGGTGAGCCCGGTGCGGGCCGTGGAGATGTAGAGGTCGTTCAGGTCCCGGCCGCCGAAGGCGCAGGCGGTCGGGCGCCGGACCGGCAGTCCGACGATCCGGTCCAGGGTGCCGTCGGCCGTGTACCGGCGCACCGCGGCGCCGTCCCAGAGGGCGACCCAGACGGCTCCGTCGGCGTCGACCGTCAGCCCGTCGGGGAATCCCGCGCCCTCCTCGATCGTGGCGAACGGTCGCCGGTTCACGGCGTGTTCCCCGTCGAAGTCGAAGACGTCGATACGGCGCGTGGGTGTGTCGATGAAGTACATCAGCCGCCCGTCCGGGCTCCACCCGATGCCGTTGCCGCACGCCACCACGGGCACCGCGGTGGTCACCGCGCCATCGGCCGCGATCCGGGTGAGGCTGCCGCCGTCCGCGGCTCCGTCGTAGCGCATGGTGCCCGCCCACAGGGCCCCGTCCGGCGCGACCGCCGCGTCGTTGCCGCGCCGGCCCGGCTCCGGGTCGTGGACGAGCCAGCGGAAGGCGCCGTCGGCGTCGTACAGGCCGATGCCGTCGCGCAGATTGACCACGAGTCCGCCGCCGGCGCGCGGCTTGGCGGCACCGACGTGCTGTTCGGTCGCCATCACCGTGCGGCGGCCGGTCACCGGGTCGTAGGTGTGCACGCGCGCGGAGACGATGTCGACCCAGATCAGCCGGCCGGTGGCCCGGTCCCAGGTCGGGCCCTCGCCGAGCTCGGCCTGCTCATGTACGGCCACGTCCAGGTGTGGGGTGTTCACTGCTGCCTCTCGTGGTGTCCGGACCGGCCCGGGAGCGCGGCGCGGCCACCACCCGTACGGCCCGGTGCCCGAGCGGCCGCGCTGCTGATGCCGGAGCGCGCTCGCGGCACTCCGGGCGATGACCGGAATATCGAATACAGCGTAATCGGGTGGCATTTGGCCCGGCAATGCCGCCCGCCCCCGGGTGGCCTCAGGCCCGTCGGCCGAGCAGCGCGAGCAGCCGGGTCTGCGGGTCGGCGTCCGGCGCGGTCTCGACGGGCGCGGCGAACAGGCCGCTCTGCGAGAGGTCCTTCGCGTACGGCCCGACCTCGCGGCTCGCGAAGTCGACCAGCCGGGCGGGCAGCCGCTCGTCGGCACCGATCGCCCGGGACAGATCCCAGGCGTGCACCACGGCGTCGGCCACCATCTGCGCACAGTAGGCGTCGGCGGCGCTGACGCCGTACGACAGATTCACCGTCCGCCGCAGGGCGCCCGGCGCCTCGAACGCCTCGCGCGCCGCGTCCGCCGCCCGGTCCCACACGGCCACCGGGTCGTCGCCCAGCACATCGCAGTCGAAGGCGTCACCGACCTCGGCGACCGTGCGGCCCTCGGTGACCAGCGGCTCCACCCAGAGCTGCTCGGAGGTGAGATGGGCGACCAGGTCGCGGACGGTCCACTCGGTGCACGGCGTCGGTGCGGACCACTGGTCCTCGCGCACCGCGTGCACCCGGTCGGTGAAAAGCTGGAGCGCCTCGCCGTGGCGTTCGAGGATTTCGTTGACGGAGACAGATGCCATGCGTCCACTCTCCCCGGCCCGGAGCCTGGGCGCGAGCCCAGATCGCCCATATTCCAAGACGCCTATCTCATATTTCGACGGGATGGCCGTCGACGGCGGCCGCGCGAGCACCGGGGAGTTGACGGAGATCGCCGCCGCGTGGCGCGAGTGGGGCACCCGGGACGACGCCTGGTTCATGGTCCCGCACGGCGAGGTGCTCTGCCGGGCCTGAGCGCGCCGCCCCTCCCCCGAATCGATCACATGCCGATGTGCCGCCAACTACCCTTGGGCGCATGGACATTCTGGGAACCACGCTGCGTATCTGCGTCGACGACCTGGAGGCCGCGGTGGCCTTCTACGAGGACCTCACGGGCAGTTCGGCGCTCCGCTTCGAGCGCGGCGGGGTCTCGGTCGCCGCGATCAGCTGCTTTCTCCTGATGAGCGGCCCGGAGTCGGAGCTGGAGATCCTGCGCAAGGTGACGGCGACGATCGCGGTCAAGGACGTGGACGACGCGCATGCCTCCCTCACCCGCGTCGGTGCCCGGATCATCGCGGGGCCGGTACCGACGCCGGTCGGCCGCAATCTGATCGCCGTGCACCCGGACGGCTCGGTCTTCGAGTATGTCGACCGGACCCTGCCGTCCGGCCCGGGCCGATGAGGACGGACCCGGGCCGGTAGGGGCAGGCGCCCTCAACGCTTGGGGCGCATCCGGTAGTTGTACGTGTCGGGCAGTGGCTCGTCCGTGAGCCGGGCCCATACCTCGTCCAGAATCTCCGCACCCTCGCGCAGGTCCTCGACCTCGAAGCCCTCGTCGAAGACGGCCCGGGCGGCGGCCCGGTCGCCCTCGGCGATCAGCAGCCGGGCGTCCAGCAGACGGAAACGGCCGCGCCGCCGGACTGCCGTAGGCAGGGCGGCCCATACGGCTCGGGCCGCCGCGGGGCGCCCGGCCGTCAGCAGCGCCTCCATCGCCTCCCGGCCCAGCGCCGCCGTGGCCGCCGTCCAGGGCTCGCCGTCGTCGTGGCGTTCGGCGCACAGGTCGTCGAACGCCTCGCCGTAGAGGTCCGCGGCGCGGTCCCGCTGGCGGCCCTCCTCGGCGGCGACGGCGAGGCACCGCAGCAACGGCCAGCGGGACGGGGCGCGTACCAGTCCGCGCTCCCAGCTGCGGACCGCCTGGGCGCGGTCACCGGCATGCCACTGGGCGACTCCCAGGTGGTACTCGGTGAGGGGTTCGGCGGGAGCCGTCTCCAGCATGTCGCGCCAGTGCGAGGAGACCAGGGAGGGGCCCGGCGGGACCACCCGGCGCGGCTCGGGGAAGGTGCCCTGGTCCAGCAACTCCAGCCAGGGCCGCTGCTGTTCACCGAGAGTGGAGTCGGCGAACGGGGTGCCGGGAAGCTCGTACTTGCCCCGCCTGACCTCAAGCGCGCCCCAGCCCGAGCCGGTGGCGAGCGGCTCACCGGGTTCGGTGTCGGCACAGGGGCGCCAGGCGGCGTAGACGGCTTCGACGTCGGCGCGCGGCAGCGCCTCGGCGAGCCGCTGTTCGGTCTCGGCGCGGGCCGCCGCCCAGTCCTCGCCGTGCACGGCGAGCGGGTCCGCGGACAGCGGCCCGTACGACTCCAGCCAGCTGAACTCGGCGCCCGGTCCGAGCGGGACGTGTTCCAGCTGGGTACGGGCGAGTCCGGCCTGGATCTCGGCGTATCCGACGGTGCCGGGCTCGGTGAGCCACTGCTGCCAGCGGCGCCCGCCCGCGCCACTGCCCCAGAGGAACAGCTTGCGGCCGCGCAGCAGATCGGTCGACGTCTGGACGAGCCCGTGGCCGTCCTCGTCGAGCGAGGCGATCCAGCGGCGGGCGCCGTCGGGCACCTCGTAGAAGTAGTCGGCGGGAAAGTCACCGCGCAGCGGGTACGTACGGTCGACGGAGCCGGTCACGGGGACCGGGACCCGGGTCAGGGTCCGCTCGTACCCGAAGTGCCATGCCTCGTCGGCGGGGGCCAGGACACGGGTGCGTTCGCCTTCGGGCACGGCGATGTTGGACCACCAGTACACGGGTGCGGTGTGCTCGTGCGGATTGCGGATCCGTACGCCGACGTGCAGGAAGTCGGAGTCCTCGGGCAGCCACAGATCGACCTGGAACGGCAGGTCGCGCAGCCGCTCCCACTCCCAGAGGCGGACCATCTCGCCGCCGTCGGGTGCGGGGACGCGGGCCGCGTGGAGCGGGGCGCAGGACAGTGTGGTGTGGCCCGTGGCGCCGATGTTCCATTCGATGCCGCCGGAGAACCAGGCGCCGTTGAGCGCGAAGTCGGCGGGCTGCAGAACGGGGTTGCGGTAGAGGAGTTCACGGCCGGTCGGCTTGTGGTGGAGGGAGTGGACGCGGCCGCCGAGTCCGGGCAGGACGGTGGCCCGCAGCCGGTCGTTCTCGATGACGATCGCGTCGAGCCCGGTGGGGGTGCGCTCACGCCCGTAGCCGTCGAGGACGCGCACCGGCAGCACGGTGGCCAGTGGTTGAAAGCCGATCTGGCGTGCCATGTCACGTGGCAGCGCGGCCCGGTCGCGTTCGTCGACCACATGCATCTCGTCGAGCGGCCGCAGCGCGGGCAGCGGATTCTCCGGGCCCAGCGGCGCGGCGGGCAGAGTCAGTACGGCACGTCGTACGGTCGTGGCCAAGACAACCTCGCTCCCTCGCACGGGCCGCCGCAGGTCCGGGCGCCCCCGATGACCATGGAACACGCTGGACAACGCCCCGGCCAGGGGCGTCGCCGTCAGACTTCGGCAAAAGACCGCGCGGGCGGCCCGTATCCCGCCTCCCGCCCCGCCCGGCAGGCCCCGCCCGGTATTTCGGATGCGCCCCGCCCGTACCGCCGTAACCTTGGCCCTCGACAGATCACGAGCAGTGGCCGATGCGGCATGCCCGAACGGAACGCGGAACGGAACACGATGAGCACACAGCACACCTACCGAGTGATCGTGCGCGGCACCTGGGACGGCCTGACGGACGCGGCCCGTACCCGGCTGCTGTCCGAGGTGGACGGACACGGCCTGAGCGCGATGCAGTTCACCGAGGAGGGCTCGCTCACCTACGACCGTGTGCTCAAGCACTTCAGCTTCCGGTACGTGGTCGTCTGCGACGCCGAGGACGGCGAGGAGATGGCGGCCGCGATCGCCGAGGACCGGGCGGAGACCTACCTGAACGAGCAGGGGTACGGCCATGGCGCACTGCGGTCCACGGTGACGGACATGGACACCATGAAGATCAACTACAAGGGACGGCGCGGCCCGGGGGCGGCGTGATGCCGTCCGCGGCGCCCCCGACGCACGTCGTGAACCGGCTCAGGCGGCGGCCCATGGGACACGGCAGGTGTGGGGTGCCGTGCCCGCCGGGCACAGCGTCCTGATCACCGTCTTGCGGATCGCCCGCCAGGTCCGCAGCGAACACACCAGGTGGACGCGCAGTTCGACCGCCTCCCGCGCACCGCTGTTCAGGCCGGGGTTCTCCCAGGCCCACTGCTCCGCCAGGTGGTCGTAGGCGTCGGCGGTCGTCAGTTCGCTGCCGGGAAAGGTGCGTGCCACGGTCTCGTCGACGATCCGGGCGCTCCGGGACCCGACGGCCTCGTCGACGAGGCCGTCGACCCACGCCAGCCCCTGGTCGTCCGCGTACAGGCCGAAGGTCAGGGTGCGCGTCCTTGTCGTTCTCTTCGTTCTCGTCGTTCTCTTTGTGTCACACACTCTTCTCGGCCTTCTTCCTCGCGCGGTGTCGTGCACCGTAACCGGTGGAACCGGGGACCGCACGACGTTTCCGAGCCGTGGCGAGGACCTGGTCCGGGCCGACGGTGCGACCTGGTCGCCGGCGCGTGTGTCGTAATGTGCTCCACATGTCCCACGGCGCGATACCTCCTCGGCTCGACGGACCGTGGCGGTCGACGGCGACGGGTGTCGCCCATGCGCCCCAGCAGCCTGCGGAGCTCCGTCGTGCACGCCGTCAGGCCGTCCCGCTCATCGTGCTGGCCTGCCTGCTGGCGGCGAGCGCGGTCGTGATGTGCGGAATTGCGGTGTCGCACTGGGGCGACGAGTACCTGTGGATGTCGGATCGTTCCGGTGATTCCGCGCGGTACCGTCCGATCACGGTCTTCGGCATCGGCCTGCTCCTGTTGGTGCCCGCGGTTTTCAGCACAGCGGCCGTGCGGGTCCTGCGCAGGCCCAGGAAGCCGACGGTCGAGCTCACCCCGACGGTGGTGCGGTCGAACATGTCCGGTGTCGTCGAAGTGCCGTGGCAGGACGTCCTCGGGGCACGTGTGACGAACGGCTTGCACCTCGATCTCGCGCGCCCGGTCGCCGACTACCGGATCGCGGGCGGACGCCGCCGCGGTGACGAAGCGACTTCGCTCCGGCTGTACGCCCCGGCCGGTGAGCTGCTCCCGCTCGTGATGTGGCTGCGGGACCGTCCCGCGTCGCGCGCGACGGTCCTCGCGCCGTGGTCGGACCAGCTGGCTGTCAGGAGCGGCGAGGGAGAAGCGTGAGCCGACGGCGCGAGGGCACCGGGCAGGGGACCGAGCGGTTCGAGGCGTACGCCGACGGCTGGGTCATGAGCGACGCGACACCGCACCTGGAGCTGCCGCGGCTTTCAGTTGCTTCAGCCACTCCTCCAGGCCGCCTCCGAGGTACTTGGTGGAGGTGGGCACGTCCGCTTCGACCTGGGCACCGGTCCAGGTCTCCTCGGTCTGTACGAGAACACCGCCCCAGACCTCGGTGAAGGTCCAGACGTGGACGCCCTCGTCGATCTCCAGCCCCTTGCCGATCGCGGGCCCGGTCCAGCGGATGCACGTGTCGTGCTTGAGCTGACGGACGGTCGAGGTGATGGTCAGGGTGGTGGCGGGCGTCGTGGGGGTCGCGGGCGCCGGGGTGGTCCAGCGGAACCGCGAACCCTCCCGCAGCGGGCCCGCGTCCAGGCGCTCCATGCTGGTGACGGGCGGCTGCCACGACGGCCAGCGCTCCACGTCGGTCTGCAGATTCCAGACGGTGCGCAGCGGTGCGTGGATGACGGTCGCGGTCCGGTACCGGATCTTGGCGGTGGGATCGACGCCCTTGCCGCGGCAGGTCAGCGAAGCATCCCCACGGCCGGCGTGGTCGGCCCGCCCTGTCTGGCCGGTCCGGCCGGTCTGGCCGGTCTGGCCGGTCTGGCCGGGTGCGGCGGCACCGAGGACGCAGGCGGCGGCCAGCGGGACCGCCAGCAGGGCGGCGCGCACGCGGCGGGCGGTTCGTGGGGCAGCGGGTCGGGCCTGCTGGTTCGGTGCGTCGGTCATGGTGCTCCTCCTGGTTCAGTGCCTGGTCCGGCGGTCATCGCATCGGCACCGGCCCTGGCGGGCAAGTCCGTTGCAAGAGCCGGGGGTTGGCTCAACACCTCGCGGTTGTGTCGTCAGGCCTCAGGTGCGTTTGAAGAACTCGACCTCCCCGACCGCGATCGGCCGCCCCTCGCCCTGGCCGGCCGCGGCCCTCAGCACCAGCCGGACGGAGACGACATCGCTGATACCGGTCCGTACCGTCTGCCGGCCCGGTTTGTCGGTGAGCGTCACCGCCTTCTCGTGGACCTCACCGTCCGCCGAGGTGACGATCAGATCGGCCCGGGTGGGTCTGGCCCCGTGCCGGAATTCCTCGGGCTCCGTCGACACACCGGTGTGTACCACGACGCCGACCAGCCGGAACGGCTTGTCGAAGCCACAGGTCAGTGACGAGCCGAGCGTGGGCGCTCCCCAGTACTTGTTGGTCAGTCCGTCGACGGCGGCGGACGCCGGATGGCCGGGAGTGTGGGTGCTCGCGGTGACCTCGGTCGGGCTGATCTCCGCCGTTCCGCCGAGCTTGTCCCGTACGTCCTCGAAGAGTTGGCGCCCGGCCGGCAGGAACAGGTAGCCCGTGAACAGCAGCCCGACGACCGCCAGCACCAGCAGGGTCCGTCGCAGCACCCGGCCCGATCCGCGCCTCACCCGGCGGCGGAACGGCCACACCGTGCGCCACCACGGCAGCGGTGCCGGCTGCTCCCGGGTCTGCAACGGTGCGGCGCAGCGGCGGCAGAACCGGCGTCCCGGGAGGTTCGGGGTACCGCATGCCGGGCACGGTGGCCCGTCCGGCTCCTCGTCCTCCGTCACGGGTCTCACGACGGGCCGCCGGGCGATCGGCCTGGCCGGCTGCACCGCACCCACGGGCTCATCCGGTGCCGGTGGTTCCGGTTGTCCGGAGGCGGGCTGCGCCGGTGGTTCCGGCCGCACGGGGGCGGGCTGCGCCGGTCGCGGGGGCGGCTCCGGTGCCGGTGCGGGCTCCACGGGCGGCGGCCCGGCAGGTTCCGGCACCGGCGGCTCGGGGCGTGGGGCGGGCAAGGCGGGCGGGGCTTCGGCCGCAGGAGTCTCGGGCTCCGGGGCGGGCTCGGTCGCCGGCCGGGCTGCCGAACCCGCCGGTTCTGCGGGGCGGACGGGCTCCGCAGGGGCGGGAGGGGTCTGCGACGCCCGGGAGGACCAGCCCAGATAGGAACCGCAGTTCCCGCAGAATTCGTCGTCCTCGCGGTTGGCCGTACCGCACGCCGGACACGAGCGCATCGCGTCAGCCTCCTGTCTCGTCTGGCGGGCCCGGCAGAATCTCCACCCGGCACGTGAGGTGTACGGGGCACGAGGCGGCGACGACGTCCCGGACGCGGCTCGCGTCCACCGGTCCGCCGCCGGGCGCCCAGACCCGCACCAGCAGTTCTCCGGTCGGGGCCGGAGGCAGCTCCGCGCCCGGCTCGGACGACCACGCGGCACCGCCGCCGTCCTGGATGTCGGCCTGCACGCCGAAGCAGAGCCGGAGGTGTTCGACCAGGCCGCGGCGGGTGCCGCGCCACCGGTGCAGCTCGACGGCGCGGGCGACGACGGCCCGCCGCAGCCCCTCGGGCCACGCCGGATCGACATCGGCCGCCACCCAGGACGACAGCCAGGGCAGGAAGTCGGCCGGCGCCAGCGACGGGTCGAAGTAGGCGGGGAGATTGTCCAGCGTGGACAGGACGGGCGCCAGGACGGTGTCCAGGCCCGCCGTGAACCGCTGGGCCAGGTCGTCGTCCGCGTACAGCGCGGGCAGCAGCCCGCCGATCGGGTAGCGGCTGGCGAGCCCGGGTACGGCGGCTCTGGTCATGAGCCGTCACCGGCCGCGCTCGCGGTGACCTCGACCTGGTGCTGGTGCGAGAAGACCAGAGCACCCGGGGCGACATCGATCCGCTGCACCGCCGCCCCGCGCCGGCCGGTGATCGGGTTCGCGGGGAACAACCGCACC
>NZ_JBEXPH010000265.1:0-9245 GCF_040611955.1 Streptomyces sp. NPDC006510
ATGGGCAGAGGCCGTATCGGTCGAGCCCTGCGTCATGAACGACCCCCCGCGGGGCTGCACTGGGTAAAGATCCAAGTCGGCCCGGTCACGCCCGGCGTGGCGACAATACGGATATGCGTGTCGTCATCGTCACCGAGTCCTTCCCGCCCGATGTCAACGGCGTGGCCCACTCCACCTTCCAGACGGCCCGGCATCTCGTCGGCCGCGGCCACGAACCGCCCGTCGTCGCCCCGGCCCCGGCCGGCGCGACGACCACGTCCCGTCCGGACCTCCCCGACGCGCTCGAAGCCGACGCCCCCTGCCCCGTGGCACGCGTCCCCGCCCTCCCCCTGCCCGGCTGTCCCCAAATCCGGGTCGCGCTGCCGAGCCGGCGGCTGACCGCCGCCCTCACCGCCCACCGCGCCGAACTCGTCACATCTGGCCGGACCGTTCGTGCTCGGCGCCCGGGGCATGGTGGCCGCCGCCCGGCTCGGACTGCCGGCCGTGGCCGTCTACCGGACCGATCTGGCCGGCTACGCACGCACCTACCTCGGCACCGGCGAAAACACCGCCTGGCGCCGGATGCGCGCCGTGCACAGCGCCGCCGACCGCACCCTCGCCCCGTCCACCGCCGCCCTGCGCGATCTCACCGGTCACGGTGTGCCCCGGGTGCGGCTGTGGCCACGAGGCGTCGACACCGCACGGTTCCGGCCCGTGCTGCGCGACGAGCGACTGCGCCGCCGGCTCGCACCCCGCGGGGAGCGGATCGTCGGGTACGTCGGGCGGCTCGCCCCCGAGAAGCATGCCGAACTCCTCGCCGGGATCTGCGCGATGCCCGGGGTCCGGGTCGTGGTCGTCGGGAACGGCCCCAGCGAACCGTCGCTGCGCACCGCCCTGCCCGGCGCCCTCTTCCTGGGGCGCAGTACCGGCGACGACCTCGCCCGGGTCTTCGCCTCGCTGGACATGTTCGTGCACACCGGACCGTACGAGACGTTCTGCCAGACGGCGCAGGAGGCCATGGCCTGCGCAGTGCCGGTGATCGCGCCGACGGCGGGCGGACCGCTCGACCTCGTCGACCACGGGCGCACCGGACTGCTCGTCCCCTCCGCTCGACGCCCGTGCCGTGGCGGCGGCGGTCGGCCGCTCGTCGCGGACCCCGCACGCGCGGCGGCCTACGGCGTCACCGGCCGTGCCACGGTCGAGGGACGGACCTGGCAGGCCGTGGGCGATCAGCTCCTGGACCACTACGACGAGGTGCAGCGCGACCACACGGCGGTGGCGGCATGAACGGCCGCGGACAGCGGATGGTCATCGTCCGGCTGGCGAACTCCATCACCCCGTCGTCCGGCTGGCCACCGCAGGCACCGGCTGGCCGGCCCGCCGAAGCACCGATCTGCTGCCCAAGCTGCTGTGCCTGGCCGGAGCCGGGCTGCGGCACCGGGCGTGCGGCACCGGCGCACACCTCGACCGACGGGCCGAGGAGGCGCTGCGCAACGCGGCGGCCGCCGCCGACCGGTGAGCCGGGAGCGGGGAAGCGGGCCGCGCCGTCCGGGCCGTCGGCCGCGCCGCGGGTCAGTATGGAGGGATGACCGGACGCTGGGAGTTCTGGATCGACCGAGGCGGGACGTTCACCGATGTCGTGGGCCGGGACCCCGGCGGGCACCTGGTCACCCGCAAGCTGCTCTCCCACGACCCGGACCGCTACCGCGACGCCGCCGTGGCCGGAATCCGGGCGCTGCTCGGCCTCGGCCCCGGCGACCCGGTCCCCGCCGACCGGGTCGCCGCGGTGCGGATCGGTACCACCGTCGCCACCAACGCCCTGCTGGAGCGGCGCGGCGAGCCGACCGTCCTCGTCATCACGGCAGGCTTCCGGGACGCCCTGCGCATCGCGTACCAGAACCGGCCGCGGCTCTTCGACCGACGCATCCTGCTCCCCGAGGCCGTGTACGAGCGGGTGATCGAGGTCCCCGAACGGATCGACGCCCGCGGCCGGGTCGTCACACCATTGGACCGGGAAGCGGTCACCGAGCGGCTGAGGGCGGCCCACGCCGACGGACTGCGCAGCGCGGCCGTCGTCCTGATGCACGGCTACCGCCACCCCGGACACGAGAGCGCCGTGGCCGCCGCGGCCCGCGAGGCGGGCTTCACCCAGGTCAGCTGCTCGCACGAGGTGAGCCCGCTGATCAAGCTCGTACCGCGCGGCGACACCACCGTCGTCGACGCCTATCTCTCACCGATCCTGCGCCGGTACGTCGACGAGATCGCCGCCGAACTCGACGGCATCCGGCTGATGTTCATGCAGTCCAACGGCGGGCTGCGCGAAGCCTCCCACTTCCGGGGCAAGGACGCGGTGCTCTCCGGCCCCGCCGGAGGCGTGGTCGGCATGGCCCGCACCTCCGAACAGGCCGGATTCGGCCGGGTCATCGGCTTCGACATGGGCGGAACGTCCACCGATGTGTCCCACTACGCGGGGGAGTTCGAGCGCGAGCTCGGCACCCAGGTCGCCGGTGTGCGGATGCGCGCCCCGATGATGAGCATCCACACCGTCGCGGCCGGCGGCGGCTCCGTCCTGCACTTCGACGGCCGCCGCTACCGGGTCGGCCCCGACTCGGCGGGCGCGGTCCCCGGCCCGGCCTGCTACCGCCGCGGCGGCCCGCTGACCGTCACCGACGCCAATGTGATGCTCGGCCGGATCCAGCCCGCGCACTTCCCGGCCGTATTCGGACCGGACGGGAACCTCCCGCTCGACGCGGACCTGGTCCGCGAACGCTTCGACGCACTCGCCGAGGACGTGGCGCGGGCCACCGGAACACGGCGCACGGCCGCCGAAACCGCCGCCGGGTTCCTGGAGATCGCCGTGCTCAACATGGCGAACGCGGTCAAGAAGATCTCCGTGCAGCGCGGGCGCGACATCACCCGCTACGCCCTGACCGGCTTCGGCGGCGCCGGTGGCCAGCACGTCTGCGCCGTCGCCGACTCCCTGGGCATCGACACGGTCCTCGTACCGCCGCTGGCGGGCGTGCTGTCCGCGTACGGCATCGGGCTCGCCGACGCCACCGCGATGCGCGAGCAGTCGGTGGAAGCGGAACTCAACGAGGCGACCCGGACCGCGGTGGGCGGACTCTGCGACGAACTGGCCACCCGGACCCGCGCCGAACTGCGCGCCGACGCCGTCCCCGACAGCGCGATCAGCACCCGTGCCCGGGTGCTGCTGCGCTACGCCGGTACGGATTCGAGCCTGCCCGTCGACCTGGACACCGCCCCCGCCATGGCCGCGGCATTCACCGCCGAGCATCGCGCGCGCTACGCGTTCACCATGGACAAACCCCTGGTCGTCGAAGCGGTCTCGGTCGAGGCGACCGGAACGGCCGGCCGGCACGAGCCACGCCCGGCCGACCGCACGCCCCGCGCGAGCACGGAACCCCGGCCGCGCGACACCGTAAGGATGTTCGCAGACGGCCGATGGCAGGACACCCCGCTCCACCGCCGCGAGGAACTGCGTCCCGCGGACACCGTGACCGGCCCCGCCGTGATCGCCGAGGCGGACGCCACCACCGTCGTCGACCCGGGCTGGCAGGCCGCTCTCGACGGCACCGGCCACCTGCTGCTCACCAGGGTCCGCCCGCGCCCGGACCGCACGGCCGTCGGCACCCGGGTCGACCCCGTCATGCTGGAGGTCTTCAACAACCTCTTCATGTCGATCGCCGAGCAGATGGGGGTGCGCCTGGAGAACACGGCCCACTCCGTCAACATCAAGGAGCGGCTCGACTTCTCCTGCGCGCTCTTCGACGCGGACGGCAATCTGATCGCCAACGCCCCGCACATTCCCGTCCACCTCGGCTCGATGGGGGAGTCCATCAAGGAGGTGCTGCGGCGCAACGGCGGCGCACTGCGTCCCGGCGATGTGTACGCCATCAACGACCCGTACCACGGCGGAACCCACCTGCCAGACGTGACCGTGGTGACACCCGTGTTCGACGAGACCGGCGCCGAGCCGCCCGAGCTGCGCTTCCTCGTGGCCTCACGCGGACACCACGCCGAGATCGGCGGCATCACCCCCGGCTCCATGCCCGCCTTCAGCCGCACCATCCACGAGGAAGGGGTGCTGTTCGACAACTGGCTGCTGGTACGCGACGGCAGGTTCCGCGAGGACGAGACGCGCGAGCTGCTCACCACCGCCGCGCACCCCTCCCGCGACCCGGAGGCCAACCTCGCCGACCTGCGCGCCCAGATCGCCGCCAACGAGAAGGGCATCGTCGAACTCCGGCGCATGGTCGAACAGTTCGGGCCCGACGCCGTCGCCGCGTACATGCGGCACGTGCAGGACAACGCCGAGGAGTCCGTCCGCCGGATCATCGCCGAACTGCACGACGGTGCCTACCGCTACGAGACCGACAACGGCGCTGTCATCGAGGTCGCCCTCACCGTGGACCGGGCCGCCCGCAGCGCGGTCGTCGACTTCACCGGCACCTCACCGCAGCAGCCGGGCAACTTCAACGCGCCGAAATCCGTGGTCATGGCGGCCGTGCTGTACGTCTTCCGGACCCTGGTCGCCGACGACATCCCGCTCAACAGCGGCTGCCTCAAGCCCCTGGAGGTCCGGATCCCGGAAGGCTCCATGCTGGCGCCCGTCCACCCGGCGGCCACCGTCGCGGGGAACGTGGAGACGTCCCAGGCCGTCACCGGCGCCCTGTACGCGGCCCTCGGCATCCAGGCCGAGGGTTCGGGCACCATGAACAACCTCACCTTCGGCAACGAACGCGTCCAGTACTACGAGACCGTGGCGAGCGGCTCGGGAGCGGGCGACGGCTTCGACGGCGCCGACGCCGTGCAGACCCATATGACCAACTCCCGCCTCACCGACCCCGAAGTCCTCGAATGGCGCTACCCCGTCCTGCTGGAGAGCTTCCGGGTACGCGACGGCAGCGGCGGCGGCGGGCGCTGGCACGGCGGCTGCGGCGTGGAGCGGCGGATCCGCTTCCTGGAACCCGTCACCGTGGCGCTGCTCTCCGGTCACCGCCGGGTCCGGCCGTACGGCATGGCGGGCGGCGAACCCGGCGCACTGGGCGGTCAGTACATCGAGCACCCGGACGACCGGGCGGCCACCCCGCTGCGCGGCTGCGACACGGCCGAGTTGGAACCGGGAGACGTACTGGTGCTCCGCACACCGGGCGGCGGGGGCTACGGAACCCCGGAACCGGACCGCGACGACCGCACGGAACGCACCGGGTGACAGCGACGACGCCGCCGAAGACCGGCCCCGGACAAGGGGTCGCTTCTGCGCCGTTTCGACCGTTGTCAGGGTGAGGACCTAATCTGTGCATCGTGACTTCGCCTGCCTACACGGACAACGCTGCGCCCCAGCTCAGCGCGGGGCCGCGGCCCGCCCCGGGCCCGGCCGCCGACGAGGGGCTCTCGCGGCGGCTGCGCGCGCTCGCCTGCACGGCGCCGCTGCACGACCTCGATGTGCGCAAGGCGAATCTGGCCGGCGAGTACACGGTCTACGCGATGGCCGAGGTCGCGCTCGCCGCGATCGACCTCGTCACCCTCAACATGGACTTCGACACGGGCGCCGACCACGACCAGATAGTGACCAGGCTGCTTCCCCGCGTCGCCGCCCAGGCCCCGCGCCGCCCCGCGGCCGAGCACGAGCGCGTCGCGCGCTGGGTGCTGGAGAACCTGATCAACGTCGGCAGCGTGGACCGCGGATTCCGCGCGGTGTACGGCACGTTCGGCCCCGACGGGGTGTACGTCCGCCGGGACTACGACTTCAAGCTGATCGAAGAGGTCCCGGGATACGGCGGCACCGTCTACCTCCGGGCCACCGACGAAGCGGTCAACGTCCTGGTCGGCGCCCTCGACACGGACGTCACCAGCGCCCAGATCGCCGCCGAGGTGAAGCTGGAGGTCCTGATCAGCCGGGGCCGCCTCGCGGACGCGCAGCTCGCCGCCGAGCAGGCCCGCTACCGCACCGTGCAGTACGCGGAAACCCTCCGCAAGACGCTGGAGGCCACCCGGCGCAACGTCCGCGCCGTCGACTGGCTCAACGCGGTGCCCGACATGATCGCCGAAGCGCTGGATCACGTCGCCGACCGCTACCGCCACGAGAACGCGATCCTCACCAACATCCGCAAGGCGCGCGACGAGGCGGAGGAACCCGAGCACAAACGCCGCGCCGCCGAGCTCGTCGACATCGTCAAGGACTGCATCCGCCGCCACACCCAGCTCCAGTCCCGCCTGCTGGAGGCCGGGCCGCTGTTCCGCGCCGAACAGGACCGGCAGGCGTTCGCCACCCCCACGGCCCGCACCGGCCTCGATCTGTACGGCCAGCTGGTGGCCCCGCTGCTGCCGCTCCCCGTCGAACAGGCGATCCGCGTCACCGACACCTTCTTCGCCCACGGCACCGGACTGCGCACCCCCACCTCGGTACGGCTGGGCGACCTCGTCGACATGCTGCTCACCCCGCCCCTGGAGCGGGAACACCTGGGCGCCGAGATGCCCGAGCCCGACCTGATCGCCACCCCCGACGACAGCAGGTTCAGCGAGGAGCAGCTCGCGAGCGCCATGGACCTCCTGGATCTGGAACACGACGCCCCGCGGCGGCTCTCCGGACTCCTCGCCGAGGCCCGGCGCCGCGATCCCGAACTGCCCTATCTGGTAGCCCTGCTCGCGGTGCACGCCGCGAGCCCGCCGGTCGGCACCGCCTACCGGCAGGGAGAGCAGCGGCTGCTGTTCTCCGTCGACGACGGCACGCAGCTCGACGACCCGGAGTTCGGCGGCGCGGACCTGATCGTGGGCACGGCTCTGCTGGACGCGGCCGGAATGGCCGCGGACCGTACGGAGGCGTCATGACCGGCGCGCTGCGCGCGGTGACGGGCGCGGCACACGCGGCCCGGTGCGCGCCGGCCCGGCAGGCCCCCGCCGGTACCCACGCCACGGGCCCGGACCGGACCGCGCCGCCCGGGACGGACACCGCGAGAGCGGGCGCCGTCCACCCCGTACCGAAGAGTTCCCGGAGCAAGGAGCGACAGTCGTGAGCGACCACCGCGCACAGCACACCGACGCGTGGAGCGAGCCGACCGCCGCGTACGCGAACGAGGTCACCAGGCCCGCCGACCCGGTGGGTCCCGCGGCCGCTCCACCCGTCACCCCGGCCGACGCGGCCGACGCCGCCCGGCTCGTCGCCTTCGGCCTCCAGCCCAAGCTGCTGCCCGCACGCGACGCCGAATACGCCGGACTGCTCCGCCGCTACCGGGAGGAGCCCGCCTTCGCCCGGCTCGCGGACGCCGTGGCGACCGGACTCGGCCTGGTCGTCCTGGAGGTGTCCACCCGTGCGGGCATGGCCGTGACCGCCGGGGAGGACTCGGTCTTCGCCGTCCGCATGGGCGACTACGCGCGCCGCGCCTCGTCCGACTCCGCCGACCGCTTCCTGCACGGGCTCGCGCACCTCGCGGTCGCCGCGATGGCCTTCCCCCGCCCCGAGGACCTCGCCGATGACGCGTACATCGGCCGGATCACGGTCAACGGCGTCGACTCCTTCGTACGCCAGGCGTGCCACCGCCTGGAGGAGCGCGCCGAGGAGCAGGGCGACAACACCGACCCGGCCACCGACGCCCCGGGACTCGAAGCGGCCTGGCGGATCTACGCCCGGCGCAGCTCCACCGGCGCCACGAAGGACGCCCGGCGACTGGCCGGTTCCACCACCGGCATCGTCGGCAAGGCCGTCGCCTTCCTCACCGACTCCGGTTTCCTCCAGCGCACCGGGGACGACGCCGGCGGCGCCTTTCGCACCACCGCCCGCTATCAGCTCCAGGTCCGCGACATGGCCGGCAGCGCCGCCATGGCCGAACTGCTGGAGCTCGGCGTCGTACCGGTCACCGACGGCACGGCGACACTGCTGCCGCCGCCCGACCCCGACGACCTGGAGCTGGCCGCCGACGCGGGCCTGCCCTTCCACGCCTGACCGGCCCGCCCCACCACCGCCTTCTCCCTCCCGCTGCCTGAACGACGAGAGTCCGCCGCCATGTACGAGCTGTCCCGGGTCCGCCTCTACTCCATCGGGCCGGCCGGTGCGCGCTACGCCGACACCGTGCTCGACCTGCGCGGAGTGGGCGAGCCCGTGCCCAACCCCGCCCCGGCCCAGGCGGAGTTCTTCGAGGAGGAGCCGGTCGGCCCGCCGTGCCGCCCCGCCCCCGCGGGGGTGCTCTTCCTGGAGAACGGCGGCGGCAAGTCGGTACTGCTGAAACTGATCTTCTCGGTAATGCTGCCCGGCCACCGCAACACCCTCGGCGGCGCCAGCTCCGGCGTGCTGCGCAAGTTCCTGCTCGCCGACGACTGCGGGCACGTCGCCCTGGAGTGGCAGCACACCCTCACCGGCGAGTGCGTGGTCGTCGGCAAGGTCAGCGAATGGCGCGGCCGGCAGGTCTCCAACGACCCGCGGAAGTTCGCCGAGGCCTGGTACTCCTTCCGGCCCGGACCCGGCCTCAGCCTGGACTCCCTGCCGGTCGCCGAGGCCACCTCCGTGCGACGGCCCGTCGAAGGCGTCTCCGGTGCGCAGGGCAGGCGGCGCACGATGAAGGGCTTCCGCGACGCCCTGACCGAGGCGGGCAAGTTCTACCAGCACCTCGATGTGCACTGGGAAGAGATCCACGACCGCTGGAACGAGCACCTCGGAGATCTCGGACTCGACCCCGAACTCTTCCGCTACCAGCGCGAGATGAACGCGGACGAGGGCGAGGCGGCCGGGCTCTTCGCGGTCAAGAAGGACTCCGACTTCACCGACCTGCTGCTCCGCGCCGTCACCGACACCCGCGACACCGACGGCCTCGCCGACCTGGTGAGCGGCTTCGGCAACAAGCTGGGCCGCCGCGCCGAACTGACCGCCGAGCGCGACTTCACCGCGGGCTCGGTCGACCTCCTCGGCCGGATCGTGGAGGCCGCCGGAACCCGCTCCCGTGCCCGGGACATCCACGCGGGCGCCGAGCGCCGCACCCGTACGCTCGTCCGCAGACTCTCCGCCCGCGCCGGGCAGGAACGCGGCCGGACCGCCGAGCTGGCCCAGCAGGTGACGGGCGCCGCGCACACCGTCACCACGGCCGAGCAGGCCCGCAGCCGCAGCGCCCTGATCGCCGCCGAACTGGCCTACCGGCACGCCTCCCTGGCCCTGACCGCGGCCGAGAAGGGCGCCGCCGCCCAACGCCGCGAACTGGTCGACGCCCGCACCCTGCACTCCGCCTGGCAGGCCGCCGAGGCCGTACTGCGCCACC